>JBFWOE010000004.1:0-63921 GCA_050250695.1 Burkholderiales bacterium | reverse complement strand
GCTTCAAGTGGCAAATATAATTTAAGTATTTGATTTTAAAGGATATTTTATGATTTCCGCATTTTTCGGAAATACAATGCGCGGTGCGTTGCTGATGGCACTGCTGTGGTCAGGCGCGGCGCACGCGCAAAACATCATCGTCAAGGACGCCTGGATCCGCGGCACGGTGCAGGGGCAGAACGCGACCGGCGCATTCATGGAGCTCACCGGCAAGTCGAATGCGCGCCTGGTCGGCGCGGCGAGTCCGGCAGCAAAAAACGTGGAAGTGCACAACATGAAGGTTGAAAACGGCGTGATGAGGATGTTTCCGGTACAAGGCGTCGACCTTCCTGCCGGAAAGCCCGTGAAGCTGGCGCCCGGCGGCTATCACGTAATGCTGATGAATCTGCAGCAATCCCTGAAGGCCGGCGACAAGGTGCCGCTGCAGCTCACCTTTGAACTGGCGGACAAGAGGCGCGAGACCGTCGATCTGTCGGTCGAAGTTCGCGATATCAGGGGCAAGCCGGCAGTCCACGATCACCGGCACTGATCGTTCCGGCCGCTGCAGTGCGCTAACGGCTGATGACGACCGGTTTGACGCCCAGCGTCTGTCCGGCGCGCTCGGCAGCTTCACGTGCGGCCGCTTCACTGGCGTACGGCCCGGCCTGCACCCGGTAGATGCCGTTGCTGTGGTGGACACGCAGCGACCCAGCCAGCCAGTCGGCCTGCGCCTGAAGTCGTGACAGGTAACTTTCGGCATTGGCTTGCACGCCGAAGGCGCCGAACTGGACATAGCTGCCGGCGGTCGCCGTTGCAACCGTGGATGCCGGTGCCGCGGGAACCGGAGGTGTTGCGGCAGGGGCCGGCGGCGGCAGCGGTATCGCGGTGACCGGTGCTTCGGCGGGCAGCGGGGTCGCCGGCGGTGCTGTTGCCACAGGCGGTGCTGGCGGTGGTGTGGGTGTGGTCCCGGGGATGATGCTTTCCACCTCGACCATGCCGCTGCCGGCGCCGATGATGCCGAGCTTGTGCGCGGCGGTGTACGACAGGTCGATCAGGCGGTTGTCGATGAACGGTCCGCGGTCATTGATCCGGACAACGATTGACCGCCCGTTCGCGACGTTGGTGACGCGCGCGTAGCTGGGGATGGGCAATATGGTGTGCGCGGCACTCATCGCATACATGTCGTAGACCTCGCCGGAAGCAGTCTGCTTGCCGTGGTAACGCCGCCCGTACCAGCTGGCAATGCCACGGGCCCTGTACGGTTCCAGCCGCGTCATCGGGACATAACTCTGGCCCATCACGGTATAGGGGCGCATCGTGCCGCGTCCCAGTGGTTCGATCCTCGGCACTGCATCGGGTATCGAGTTGATGTCGGCCGGCGCGTTGGCGCCGGGGCCGTCATCGAGGTAGTACCCGCCGCCTGTGGAAGGCGCGCGGTCAATCGCGCCGCGTTTGGGCGTGCCGCCGCAGGCTGCGAGCAGAGCAGCCAGCAGCACCACAGCGGCCCGGAAAAGAACGGACGTCACGACTGGCTCCCCATTCCTCAATCCTAAGTTTGCACCAGCTTTTTGTGGGTATTGATGCTCATCAGTATCCCGAAACCGAGACAGATGGAAACCAGCGAAGTTCCACCGTAACTGATCAGCGGCAGCGGCACGCCAACCACGGGCAGGATGCCGGAGACCATGCCCATGTTGACGAAAGCATAGGTGAAAAACGTCAGGGTGATTGCACCGGCAAGCAGTCGCGCGAACAGCGAAGGTGCATTGGCGGTGATGACCATCGCCCGCGCAATCACGAACAGGAACAGCCCGAGCAGCACCGCGTTGCCGAGCAGGCCGAATTCCTCGGCATAGACCGCAAATATGAAGTCCGTGGTGCGCTCCGGGATGAAGTCGAGATGGGTCTGGGTGCCGTTCATCCAGCCTTTGCCCAGCGTGCCGCCGGAGCCGACCGCGATGGTCGACTGGATGGTGTGGTAGCCGCTGCCCAGCGGATCCGCGGAAGGATCGAGCAGCGTCAGGATGCGCCGGCGCTGGTAGTCATGCAGCGCGGACCACAGGAAAGGCGCGCTGCAGAGCGCGGTGATGCCGAGCGCGGCGATGATGCGCCACGGCAGCCCGGCAAGGAAAATCACGTAGCAGCCGCTGGCGGTGATCAGCAACGCGGTGCCGAGGTCGGGCTGGCGTGCGATCAGCGCCGCCGGCACTGCCAGCATCAGCGCGGCGATGAAATAATTGCGCAGCTTCAGCGATGCTTCGTTGCGGTTGAAGTACCAGGCGAGCATCAGCGGCACGGCGATCTTCATCAGTTCCGAGGGCTGGATGCGGGTGACGCCGATGTGCAGCCAGCGTCGCGCCCCGTTGACCACATCGCCGAACAGCGCCACGCCCACCAGCAAACCGCAACCCACCAAGAACAGCGGCAGGGCAAGGCGCATCAGGTAGTGCGGCGGGATGTTTGCAAAAACCCACATTACGCCCAGTGCCACCAGCATGTTCGCCAGCTGGCTTCCTGCCCTGGCGAAATTGCCGTTCGCGGCGCTGAGCAGCACCAGCAGCCCGGTGAACATCAGCAGCAGGATGGCGGACAGCAGTATGCCGTCGATGTGCCGGGTCATGAAACGTGTGAAGCGGATGACGATCGGATGCATGGGTTCAGCCGCCGGCCGCCGGTTTTCCGGGTGCCTTGCCGAGCAGGTAATAGTCGAAGACCTGGCGTGCGATCGGTGCCGCCGCCCGTGCGCCGAAGCCCGCGTTTTCCACCACCACGGCGAGCGCGATGCGTGGTTTTTCGGCGGGCGCGTAAGCGATGTACAGCGCATGGTCGCGGTGTTCCTCGGCGACCTTGCTCTCGACGTATTTTTCCCCCTGCTTGATCGCGATGACCTGCGCAGTGCCGGTTTTGCCGGCGCTGGTGTAGGGGGCGCTGGAGAAGGCCTGCGCCGAGGTGCCTTCCCTGACGACACCGACCATTGCCTGCTTGACGACGTCGATGTGTTCCTGGCGCAGGCCGATATTGCGCAACGGCGGGGTTTCAACCGGTTGCTTTTCCCGCGTGCGTATGTTTTCGATGTGGTTGACGATGTGCGGCCGGTACACCGTGCCGTCATTGGCCAGGGTCGCCATCGCCGAGGCCAGTTGCAGCGGCGTGTAACTGTTGTAGCCCTGGCCGATGCCGACACTGATGGTTTCCCCGGGGTACCATTTTTGCCGGTAGCGGCGCAGCTTCCATTCGGTGGAGGGCAGCACGCCGGAGGATTCGCCGCCGATGTCGATGCCAGTGCGGGTGCCGAAACCGAACAGCGCCATGAACCGTGCAATGGGATCTATGCCGAGTTCGCCGGCGAGCATGTAGTAGTAGACGTCGGAAGACATCACGATCGAACGGTGCATGTCGACGGTGCCCAGCGGAACGGGCCGGCTGTCACGGAAACGATGGCCGCCGAAAATGAAATAACCGGGATCGCTGATGACCTGCTGAGGCGTGCGTTTGCCGTAGAACAGCGCGGCAAGTGCCATGAAAGGTTTGAATGTGGAGCCCGGGGGATAAGTACCCGCTGCTGCACGATTGAGCAGCGGCTTGTCCTTCGAGCCGTTGAGTTCGGCCCAGCTTTGCGGATCGATGCCGTCAACGAACAGGTTGGGATCGAACCCGGGTTTGCTGACAAAGGCGAGCACCCCGCCGGTGGCCGGATCCAGGGCCACCAGCGCGCCGCGGCGGTCGCCGAAGGCCTTGTAGGCGATTTCCTGCAGCCCGGCGTCCAGGTTGAGCACCAGGTTGTTGCCGGATACCGGAGGTGTGCGTGACAGGGTGCGCACCGCCCGCCCGCCGGAATCCACCTCCACTTCCTCCACGCCGGTGATGCCGTGCAGGAATTTTTCGTAGCGCTGTTCCAGTCCCGTCTTGCCGATGTAGTCGCTGCCGCGATAGTTGGCCAGCCGTCCGTCCTCTTCGAGCTGGTCGATTTCACGCTGGTTGATGCGGCCGATGTGGCCGACGACATGTGAAAAAATCTCGCCCTGCGGATACTGGCGGAACAGGCGCGCCTTGGCTTCGACGCCGGGGTAGCGGTAGCGATGCACGGCGAAGCGCGCAATTTCCTCGTCGGACAGGCGGGTGCGTATCGGCAGGCTTTCGAAACGTTTGCTTTCCTCGAGCAGCTTGCGGAAACGCCGCCGGTCGCGGGGGGTGATTTCGACAATGGTTGCCAGGTCGTCGATGGTGGACTCGAGGTTCCGGACCTTGCTCGGCGTGATTTCCAGCGTGTAGGCCGCATAGTTGTGGGCGAGCATGACGCCGTTGCGGTCGACGATGATGCCCCGGTGAGGCGCGATCGGCAGCACCGAGATGCGGTTCGCTTCGGCCAGCGTGCTGTAATGGCCGTGCTGGTAAACCTGCAGGTACATGAAGCGCAGGAACAGCAGCGAAAACAGCGCGAGAACGAAGATGCCGAGCAGCGCAAGGCGGCGGCGGAAACGGTCGAGTTCGCGTTCCGAGTCGCGGATCTCTATGCCGGGATTGATCGACAGCTCAGACACGGTCGGGATCCGGCCGCGGGCGCTGCGGCAGCTTGAGGAGGTGCGCCAGCAGCGGCCACAATGCGGCGCCGGCCATGCTGCCGAGGAAGTAGGCGTAACCGGGAAAGTCGGCCCCCGCCAGGGCGCGCACCAGCAGCACGACCATGTCGGTGAACAGCAGCAGCGGGATGACGTGCAGCATCTGCGGGGCGAGCGTGAAACGCTGTATCCGGCGGTGCAGCGTCATTCCGGCGTAAGCGAGGATGACATAGGCCAGGGCATGCTGGCCGAACAGGCTGCCCTCGGCGATGTCCATCAGCAGGCCCAGCCCCCACGCGGCGATGAAACCGATTTTCCGCGGTTCGTGTATGCACCAGTAGAGCACGATCAGGGCGACAAAATCGGGCGCCAGCCACGTCATCCAGCCTGACCAGGGCAGCAGGTTGACAAGCAGCGCCGCCACCAGCGTGAACACGATGAACCCGGGCTTGACAGGCAGCAGCAGTTCCTGAGGTGTCATCGGGTGCGCCGGCGTCATGATTTTTTCTTTCTGGCGCGCGGCTCCTTTGCCGGCGGTTCATCCTCGCGCCCGGGCTGTTCTGGCATCGGGCCCAGCACCAGTACCTGCGCATGCGCGTTGACTCCTGCAAGCGGCTTGCAGCTGATGTTGGCAAACAGGTATTCGGTATTGCGCTCGACATTCGTGACTTCGGCAACCGGCAGTCCCGGCGGATAGGTCCCGTCTATACCCGAGGTCACCAGCTGGTCACCGGGCTGGAAGTCCGCTGCCAGCGGAATGAAGCGCAGTTCGAGGCGCCCGTCGTCACCGGTGCCGGCCAGCACCGCGCGTAATCCGGTGCGCACGTTAAGCACCGGCACCAGGTGTCCCTTGTCGGTGATCAACGTGATTTCGGCCAGCCAGGGATAAACGCGCGTGATCTGGCCGATGACGCCGATATGGTCGATGACCGGTCGTCCCGGGGCAAGTCCGGCCTGCAGTCCCCGGTCTATCATCACCTTGCGCGAAAACGGATCGCGCGCTGCGTAAAGTATTTCGGCGACGGTCGATGGCGCGGCCACCCGACCGCGGGCGTCCAGCAATCCGCGCAGATGGGCATTTTCGTTATGCAGGGCACGTGCCTGCTGCGCTTCACGTGCCAGTGCGAGGTTGCTTTCGGTCAGGCGCTGGTTGTCGTGCCGCAACGCACTGTGGGTGACGAAAAAGCCGGAGATGTGCTCACCGACTGCGGCCGGGGCCGCGGCCAGGCGCTGCAGCGGGTAGACGATGACGGCCGTGATCTGGCGCAGCACCGTCAGGTAGTCGAAACGTGCATCGGCGATCAGCAGCGTAACTGACAGCATGGTAAACATCATCAGCCGCGCCAGGGGCGTCGGTCCGGTGCGGAACAGGGGCGGCGGGGTATGCTCCATCGTGCCTTACCGCGGGCCTGCGGGCTTGGGTTCGCGGCCCGCAAGGGGCTGGATGCGAACGCAGGCCGGGTTCTGCAGCATCAGTCGTTGGCGAAGATGCTTCCGAGATGCTCGAGTTTTTCGAGCGCCTTGCCCGATCCGCGGACGACACAGGTCAGCGGATCCTCGGCAATGATCACCGGCAACCCGGTTTCTTCCATCAGCAGCCGGTCGATGTCGCGCAGCAGCGCGCCGCCGCCGGTGAGCACCATGCCTTTCTCGGCGATGTCGGCTGCAAGTTCGGGCGGGGTCTGCTCGAGCGCGGATTTCACCGCCGAGACGATGCTGTTCAGCGGATCAGTCAGCGCCTCGAGGATCTCGTTGCTCGAAATCGTGAAGCTGCGCGGAATGCCCTCGGCCAGATTGCGCCCCTTGACTTCCTTTTCGCGGACTTCGGAACCCGGGAACGCCGAACCGATTTCCTTCTTGATCAGTTCCGCCGTGGTCTCGCCGATCAGCATGCCGTAATTGCGGCGGATGTAGTTGATGATGGCTTCGTCGAACTTGTCGCCGCCGACGCGTACCGATCCCTTGTAGACCAGGCCGCCGAGGGAAATCACGCCGACTTCGGTGGTGCCGCCACCGATGTCGACCACCATCGAACCGGTGGCTTCGCCCACCGGCAGGTCGGCGCCGATTGCCGCGGCCATCGGTTCCTCGATCAGGTAGACGCGTGAAGCACCGGCGCCGATTGCGGCGTCGCGGATGGCGCGACGTTCGACCTGCGTGGAACCACAGGGTACGCAGATGATGATGCGCGGCGACGGCGAAAAAAAACGGCTCTGGTGAACGCGCTTGATGAACTGCTTGATCATCTGCTCGGTGATGATGAAATCGGCGATGACGCCGTCCTTCATCGGCCGGATGGCCGTGATGTTGCCGGGTGTGCGGCCGAGCATCTGCTTTGCCGCGAGGCCGACTTCCTGGATCACTTTTTTGCCGTTCGGGCCGCCTTCCTGGCGGATCGCGACCACAGAGGGCTCGTCCAGCACGATGCCTTTGCCGCGCACGTAAATCAGCGTGTTCGCCGTACCCAGATCAATGGCGAGATCGTCGTTAAAGTAACTGCTCAGGAAACCGAACATAAAGTCTTTCGTATTAACGGATTTTGGTGCCCGGAGGCGCGCCAGTATGATACCCTACACCGCCCTGTTTTTTACGGTTTTTTCATTCTGATCATGGCGTTGACGCTCGATGATGTGCGGCGCGTGGCGCACCTGGCGCGGATCGCGGTGGACGATGCCGAAGCCGGGGCTGCGCTGGCGCAACTGACGCGCGTGTTTGGCCTGATCGAACAGATGCAGGCGGTTGATGTCAGCGGCATCGCGCCGATGTCCCACGCCCAGGACCTGATGCTGCGGCCGCGCCCGGATGCGGTGACCGAGAACAACCAGCGTGAACTTTTCCAGTCGGTTGCCCCGGAAGTCGAGGCTGGGCTTTATCTGGTGCCCAGGGTGATCGAGTAAGCTGAAAACACGGTCCCGCACCTGCGGGGCTGCAGTCCTGCCATGTCCAACGCCACACTCAAAGAACTGTCTGCACTGCTGGCCTCCGGGGCTGCTTCCAGCGTCGAACTGACGCAGGAATTCATAAATAAAATCAATAAGTTAAATGGTTCCCTCGGATGTTTTATCACGGTCGATGCGCAGCGCAGCCTGGATCAGGCGCGGGCCGCGGATGCGCGGCGGGCCGCAGGCAGCGCAGGACTGCTGACCGGCGTGCCGCTGGCACACAAGGACATCTTCTGCGCGCAGGGCTGGCTGACCACCTGCGGTTCGAAAATGCTGTCGAATTTTGTCGCGCCCTACGATGCGCACGTGGTCGAGCGCTGCAATGCTGCGGGCATGGTCACGCTGGGCAAGACCAACATGGACGAATTCGCGATGGGTTCGTCCAATGAAACTTCGCATTACGGCCCGGTGCGCAACCCCTGGAATCCGGCGACAGTTCCCGGCGGCAGTTCCGGCGGTTCTGCGGCAGCCGTGGCTGCGCGTCTTGCGCCTGCCGCCACCGGTACCGACACCGGCGGTTCGATCCGCCAGCCTGCGGCACTGACCGGCATCTGCGGTTTGAAGCCGACCTATGGCCTGGTGTCGCGTTACGGCATGATCGCATTCGCTTCCAGCCTGGACCAGGCGGGGCCGATGGCGCGCAGCGCGGAAGACCTGGGCCTGCTGCTCAACGTCATGGCCGGTCACGATGTGCGCGATTCGACCAGCCTGGAGCGCCCGGCCGAGGACTACAACCGTGACCTGGCGAGACCGCTGAACGGACTGCGCGTCGGCTTGCCCGGGGAATTTTTCGGCACCGGGATATCCGCCGATGTGCAGAAGGCCGTTGAGGCCGCGATTGCCGGATACAAAAAACTGGGCGCGACCGTCGTCGACATCAGCCTGCCCAACATGGGACTGTCAGTGCCGGTGTATTACGTGCTGGCGCCGGCGGAAGCCTCGAGCAACCTGTCGCGCTTCGATGGCGTGCGTTACGGCCACCGTGCGGCGGAATACACCGACCTGCTCGACATGTACAAACGCACGCGTGCCGAGGGTTTCGGCGCGGAAGTGAAGCGCCGCATCCTGATCGGCACTTACGTACTGTCTCACGGCTATTACGATGCCTATTACATCCGCGCGCAGAAACTGCGGCGGCTGATCGCACAGGATTTCGCGGCGGCGTTCAGGCAATGCGACGTGATCATGGGGCCGACCAGCCCGACGACCGCGTTCAGGCTTGGCGAAAAAAGCGCGGATCCGGTGCAGATGTACCTGTCCGACATCTATACCATCGCGGTGAACCTGGCGGGACTGCCCGGCATGTCCATACCCTGCGGCTTTGACGCCGGCGGCCTGCCGGTCGGCTTGCAGATCATCGGCAATTATTTCGACGAAGCGCGCATGCTCAATGTCGCGCACCAGTACCAGCTGGCGACCGACTGGCACCAGCGAGCGCCCGGGGGGATATGACCATGAAATGGGAAGTGGTCATCGGGCTGGAGACCCACGCGCAATTGTCGACGGTGTCAAAAATTTTTTCCGGAGCCTCCACCGCGTTCGGCGCCGAACCGAACACCCAGGCCTGCGGTGTCGACATCGCGCTGCCCGGTGTGTTGCCGGTGCTTAACACCGGTGCGGTCGAGCGTGCCATCCGTTTCGGCCTGGCGGTCGGCGCGAAAATCAATTCGCCTTCGATTTTTGCGCGCAAGAATTATTTCTACCCTGACCTGCCCAAGGGTTACCAGATCAGCCAGTATGAACTGCCCATCGTCGAGGGCGGCACCATGACCATCCAGGTCGGCGAGACCGAGAAGGTCGTGCGGCTGACCCGCGCCCACCTCGAGGAAGATGCCGGCAAGTCACTGCACGAGGATTTCCATGGCCGCACCGGCATCGACCTCAACCGCGCCGGCACGCCGCTGCTGGAGATCGTTTCCGAGCCGGACATGCGTTCGGCTGAAGAGGCGGTGGCCTATGCCAAGGCGTTGCATGCGCTGGTGCGCTGGATCGATGTCTGCGACGGCAACATGCAGGAAGGATCGTTCCGCTGTGACGCCAACGTGTCGGTGCGGCCGGCGGGATCAACAGCGCTGGGTACGCGCCGCGAGATCAAGAACCTCAACAGCTTCCGTTTCCTGCAGCAGGCGATCGAATACGAGGTGCAATGGCAGATCGGCGAACTGGAGGAAGGGCGGGCGATCCGGCAGGCCACGGTGCTGTTTGACCCGGACAGCGGCGAGACGCGCATGATGCGCACCAAGGAAGATGCGCATGATTACCGCTATTTTCCTGACCCCGATTTGCTGCCACTCGAAGTGACGGCAGAGCGACTGGAGGCGGTGCGTGCGGCGATGCCGCCGTTACCCGGGGACCGCCGTGCGCAGTTCACCGGTGAATACGGGCTTACGGCATACGATGCGTCAGCGTTGACGGCCAGCCGCGAACTGGCTGATTACTTCGGTGCCGCGGCGGCCGGTGCGGATGCCCGGGTAGGAAAGCTCTGCGCGAACTGGATCACCGGCGCACTCAGCGCGCGGTTGAACGGGGATGATACCGATATAACGCAAAGCCGGGTCAGCGCGGAGCGGTTGCGCAGGCTGGTTGACCGGATTGCCGACGGAACTATCTCGGGAAAAATCGCGAAGGACGTATTCGATGCCATGTGGGAGGGCGACGGCGATCCCGACGCGATCATTGCCGCCAAGGGGTTAAAACAGATTTCCGACAGCGGCGAGATCGAAAAAATCATCGATCAGGTAATTGTCGCCAACGCCCAGCAGGTTGCCGATTTCAAGTCCGGCAAGGAGAAGGCTTTCAACTCGCTGGTGGGGCAGGTGATGAAGGCCAGCCGTGGCAAGGCCAATCCACAGCAGGTCAACGACATCCTGCGCCGCAAACTCGCCGGCTGAGCCGGCACGGATCTATTTCTTCGCCGCCGGCGCGGCGGGCGCAGCCGCCGGGGCTCCACGGCCCTTGAGCTCGGCGTAGCGTGCCTTCTGGTCGGCATACCGCCCGGCGATGTCCTGCTTGTCCTTTTCCTTTGCGGCGATACGCGCCTCGTTGCGCTTTTTTTCCTCAGTAGCGCGCGCCATCTCGTCGGCCAGCCCCGGAGGCACGGGCTTGCCTGATTTGACGGCGGCATCGTGACGTTTGAGTACGGCGGCATGGGCCTCGTCGATTTTTTTCTGGGAAGTCTTCAACTGCGTCAGCTGTAATTCCACCACCTGCAGTTCGCGGTCGCGGCGCTGGTCGATTTCCTTTTCCGAGGTGTAGGTGTTGATCAGCGCAAGATCCTGCCTGCGCTGCTCGGCGATGCGCCGGTCTTGTTCGGCTTTTTCAGCCGCGATTTTGCGCTGCTCCGCCTTCTTCCGTTCCGCTTCTTCCGCGGAGACCACGGTGCCGCGCTGCAGGCCGGTGCCGTCCAGCACCTTGGCTTCGTTTTTCTGGAATTCGGGCGGCACGCGGTCGCCGCAGCCGATCACCTTGCCGGCCTTGTCCTTCCAACAGACGATTTTCTGTGCATGGACGGCGGGAGATGGCACCAGCACCGTGAAGATGAATGCAGCAACACCAAGTGCGAAAAAAAATTGCGTGCGGTCAGACATGTTCTACCCCATATTGTTTCCGGTAAGCGGCGACGGCGGCGAGTTCCGCCGCCATGTTGTTTTCATTGCCGAGGAATCCTATCAGGTCATCAAGGGTGGCGATGCTGATCACCGGCATTCCATACAGCTGTCCGACCTCCTGCGTGGCCGACAGTTCCCCGGCGCCGCGCTCCATGCGGTCAAGCGCGATCAGCACACCCGCCGGTATTGCACCGGCCGCACGGATCAGGTTCACCGATTCACGCACGGAGGTGCCGGCCGAAATCACATCGTCGACGATCAGCGTCCTGCCGGCGAGCGGGGCGCCGACCACGCTGCCGCCTTCGCCGTGGTCCTTGGTTTCCTTGCGGTTGTAGCTGAACGCGACATTGCGGCCGGCTTTGGCCAGCGTGATGGCAACGGCGGACACCAGCGGTATGCCCTTGTAGGCGGGGCCGAACAGCATGTCGAACGGCACGCCCGCCGCCGAAATGGCTTTCGCGTAAAATTGCGCGAGTTGCAGCAGCGAATTGCCGTCGCAGAACAGCCCGGCGTTGAAAAAATACGGCGACAGGCGTCCGGCCTTGGTCTTGAATTCGCCGAACAGCAACACCCTGGTATCGATGGCGAAACGGATGAATTCCTGTCTGAAACTGGCTGCCATGTCTGCTTGTGGATTTGCGTGCCTGCGGAAGAGATCACCCGAAACCGCGGGCGGATGCACGGGAATTCCTGAGTGAAAACGATGAAAATTATAACCCTGAATCTCAATGGAATCCGCTCCGCCGCCCGCAAGGGCTTCCTGGAATGGCTGCCGCGGCAGCGGGCCGACGTGGTCTGCGTCCAGGAAATCAAGGCGCAGGCCGGGGACATGACGGCGGAACTGCTGGCGCCAGCCGGTTATCACGGCCATTTTCATTACGCCGGAAAGAAGGGGTACAGCGGGGTCGGCATTTATTCAAAAACCGCTCCCGACCGGATTGCCGCGGGGCTGGGCGTCAAGGAAATCGACGCCGAAGGGCGTTACCTGCGTGCGGACTTCGGCAAGCTGTCGGTGATCTCGGTGTATCTGCCCTCGGGCTCCAGCGGAGAACACCGGCAACAGGCCAAGTTCAGTTTCATGGAAAAGTTCTATCCCCACCTGAAACGGCTGAAGGCGGGCAAGCGTGAAATCGTGCTTTGCGGCGACTGGAACATCGCCCATCATGAAATCGACCTGAAGAACTGGCGCGGCAACCGGAAAAATTCCGGGTTCCTTCCCGAGGAGAGGGCCTGGCTGAGCCGGGTGTTTGACGACCTGGGCTGGGTCGATGTCTACCGCCGCCTGCACCCGGATGCAACGGATGCATCGTACACCTGGTGGTCAAACCGCGGCCAGGCCTGGGCCAAGAACGTGGGCTGGCGCATCGATTACCAGATCGCGACGCCGGACCTGGCAGCCCGCGCGAAACGTACTTCGATATACAAGGATGAGCGGTTTTCCGACCATGCGCCGCTGATCATCGAATACGACGGGAAACCGGCTTGACCCACCAACCCCGGCCGTCGTGGCGCGAGACGCTGGAGACCGTATTCAGCGGGCGCATGCTGGTCGCATTGCTGATGGGGTTCTCATCGGGACTGCCGCTGCTGCTGACCGGATCGGTGCTGCAGGCCTGGCTGAAGGACGGCGGCGTCGATCTGGCGCGCATCGGGCTGTTTGCGCTGGTCGGACTGCCGTACACCCTGAAATTCCTGTGGTCGCCACTGTTTGACCGTTACACACCGCTGCTGGGGCGGCGCCGCGGCTGGCTGGCACTGATGCAGATCGCGCTGGCCGGCGCGCTTTTTGTCCTGGGCAGCGCACAGCCGACAGCCGATCACCTGTGGCTGGTGATGATTGCCGGCCTGCTGGTCGCTTTTTTCTCGGCGTCGCAGGACATCGTTGTCGATGCCTATCGCCGGGAAAGCCTGGACGAATCCGAACTCGGGCTGGGTTCGGCGCTGTACGTCAACGGTTACCGGGTGGGCATGCTGCTCGCCGGCGGCGGCGGCCTGATACTTGCCGACTGGCTTTCGTTCGAAACCATGTACCGGCTGATGGCCTGTTGCATGCTGGCCTGTGTGGCGGTGACCCTGCTCGCCCCCGAACCACCGCTGCCCGACGGCCATCCCCGTTCGCTGCGCGAAGCCGTGGTACTGCCTTTCAGGGACTATTTTGCGCGGCAGGGGGCGTGGCTGATCCTTGCCTTCATCCTGCTCTACAAGCTGGGCGACACCATGGCATCGGCGATGACCGTGCCGTTTTATCTGGACCTCGGTTACACCAAGACCGAGATCGGCGCCGTGGTGAAACTGTTCGGTTTCTGGGCCACGATTGCCGGTGGCACCCTCGGCGGAATCTGGATGCTGCGCGCGGGCATGCGGCAGGCGTTATGGGTGTTCGGCATTGGCCAGATGTTGTCGACGCTGGGATTCGTTATCCTGGCGTACTGCCCCCTCAGTGCCGGTGCGCTGGCGGCGGTGGTCGCCATCGAGAACCTGACGGCAGGCATGGGCACGGCGGCTTTTGTAGGATTCATGGCGGCGCTGACCGACCGCCGGTTTACCGCGACCCAGTATGCGCTGCTGACCAGCCTGATGGGCGTGCCGCGGGTGCTGCTCGCTGCGCCGACCGGCTGGTTTGCGCAGGAACTGGGCTGGCCGGTATTTTTCCTGATGTGCGCCTTGATCGCGATACCCGGCCTGCTGCTGCTGCGCCCGGTGACGCAAATGGCGGCGATTCAGCCGCCGAAGTGATAAACAGCCAGTTCGCCGAGCAGGTTGGGCCACGCGGGCGCCGGCCTGCTTCCGGTGAGCACCGTGCGCCCAATGATGCGGATGCCGCGCTTGGCACAGAAGCGCTCGAAGTCGGCGATCGTGCACAGGTGGATGTTCGGCGTGTCGAACCATTCGAACGGCAGGTTTTCCGAAACCGGCATCCGTCCGCGCAGCACGTGCAGGCGGTTTTTCCAGTAGCCGAAGTTGGGAAAAGTGACGATGCCGGCGCGGCCCACCCGCAGCATTTCGCGCATGATGCGCTCGGTGTTGCGCATGGCCTGCAATGTCTGGGAGAGCACAACGAAGTCGAATGAATCGTCCTCGAATTCCGCAAGGCCGCGCTCGAGGTCGCCCTGGATGACGTGCACGCCGTTATTGACGCATTCCAGCACGTTGCGGTCGTCGATCTCGACGCCGTAACCGGTGACAGCCCGCGCTTGCTGCAGGTATTTCAGCAGCGTGCCGTCGCCGCAGCCGAGGTCGAGCACATGCGCGCCCTGACTCACCCATTGCGCGATTGCGGCGAAATCCGGGCGCTGGGCACCGTCGCGGCCGGTCATGGGGCGATCTCCCGGTGCACACGGTCGAAATAGGCCGCGACCAGCCGGTGGTAACGCGGATCGTCGAGCAGGAACGCGTCGTGGCCGTGTGGTGCGTCGATCTCCGCGTAGGTGACCCGGGCGCGGTTGTCGAGCAGCGCACGGACGATTTCCCGCGAACGCTCCGGGGAAAACCGCCAGTCGGTGGTGAAAGAAATGACCAGCACGCCGGCGCTTGCGGGCTTCAGGGCTTCAGAGAGATTGCCGCCGTGATCCGCGGCAGGGTCGAAATAGTCGAGCGCCTTGGTGATGCGCAGGTAGGTGTTCGCATCGAAATAGTCGGCGAACTTGTTGCCCTGGTGGCGCAGGTAGGACTCGATCTGGAATTCGGTTCCGAAATCGTAGTTGAGCTTGCCGTTCTTGAGCTGCCGGCCGAACTTGTTGGCCATTTCATCGTCCGACAGGTAGGTGATGTGGCCGACCATGCGCGCCACACGCAGCCCGCGGCGGGGGGCGACCCCCAGCGTGTGGTAATTGCCCTCGTGAAAATCAGGATCCGTGACGATGGCCTGCCGTGCCACCTCGTTGAATGCGATGTTCTGCGCCGACAGGTTGGGCGCGCAGGCTATGACGATGCTGTGTCGCAGCCGCTGCGGATGGCGGATCGCCCACGCCAGCGCCTGCATGGCGCCGAGGCTGCCGCCCATGACGGCGGCAAAGCGGGTGATGCCGAGGTGGTCGGCCAGGCGGACCTGGGCATCGACCCAGTCTTCGACGGTGACCATGGGGAAGTCCCCGCCCCAGATGCGTCCGGTCGCAGGATTGAAGCTGAGCGGGCCCGTGGAGCCGTGGCAGCCGCCGATGTTGTTGACACCGATCACGTAAAAGCGATCGGTATCCAGCGGTTTTCCCGGTCCGATCATGTTGTCCCACCAGCCCGTGTTGCCGGGGTCGTCGGCATAAACGCCGGCGGCATGGTGTGAAGCGTTGAGGGCGTGACAGACCAGCACGGCGTTGCTGCGGTCGGCATTGAGGGTGCCGTAGGTTTCGTAGACCAGGTCGTAATCGTGCAGCACCGCGCCGCTGCGCAGCGGCAGCGGGTCGGTGAAATGTGCGGTCTGCGGCACTACCGTGCCGACCGACCGTACCGGATTCTGTGTCGAGCTGGAAGCCATAAAAAAACCCCGAAAGCCTGCGCCCGGGGTTGTCAGAAATCACTGATCTCTTTAGCCGGATTTATTACGCGCCCGCAAGCTGATTTCAAATCGGCGCGAAAACTGCAGGGAAACGTTACCTGCGCGGCCCCGCCTTGTCAAATCGGCGCATCGGGACCTTCAGGCGTTGAGCTTGTCCAGCATGTTGCGCAGCTTGGCGGGATCCGACGCCCTCAGCATGCGCCGGGCGATGGGATAGGCGTCAGCAAGGTTGGTTTTCAGCACGCGCTGCTTGACGTCGAGCAGGTGCGCGGAATGCATCGAGAAGCAGCGCAGGCCCAGCGCCAGCAGCAGCCGGGTCAGTGCGACGTCGCCGGCCATCTCGCCGCAGACGGCAACCGGAACCTGCGCTTTTCCCGCGGTCGAGAATATGTGCGCGAGCACGGTCAGCACTGCGGGGTGCAGGGGGTCGTAGAGATGCGCCACCGTGTCGTCGGTGCGGTCGATCGCCAGCAGGTACTGGATCAGGTCGTTGGTGCCTACCGACAGGAAATCCAGACGCCGGGTCAGCATTTTCAGTGCCAGCGCAGCGGCGGGAATTTCGACCATGCCGCCGACGGGAACGTTGCGGTCGTAACTGATGTCGTCATCTTCCAGGCTGCGTTTTGCCTGGGCGACCAGTTGCAGCGCCTGCTCGATTTCGCCCGCATTCATCAGCATCGGTATCAGGATCTTCATGCGACCGTAGCTGGAGGCCCGCAGCATGGCGCGCAGCTGTGTGACGAAACGTTTGGGTTCGGTCAGGCACAGGCGGATGGCGCGCAGCCCGAGGGCCGGGTTGGGCGCCAGCCGGACCGTATCATCCGCCTGCTTGTCGGCGCCGAGGTCATAGGTGCGGATGGTGACCGGGCGACCATCCATTTCCTGCATGACGTGGCGGTAGGCCTCGAACTGCTCGTCCTCGTCCGGCAGGTCGGAGCGGTTGAGGAACAGGAATTCGGTGCGGAACAGCCCTATGCCCGTGGCGCCGCTTTCCCGTGCCAGCGCGACGTCGCCGGGCAGTTCGATGTTGGCATGCAATTCGATTTCGGCACCGTCCAGCGTGCGTGCCGGCGTATCGCGCAGCCGTTTCAGCTTCTGCCGTTCCAGTCCGAATTCCCGCTGCCGCAGCTGGTATTCCGCAAGCACCTGCGGATCCGGGTCGACGATGACCACTCCCTGGGTGCCGTCGACGATGATTATTTCGTTTTCGCGCACCAGCTGGCGGGCGTGGTGAAGGGCGACAATGCACGGGATGTTCAGGCTGCGCGCGACGATGGCCGTGTGCGAGGTTGCGCCCCCCAGGTCGGTAACGAAGCTCGCGAAGCGATGCTGTTTGAACAGTACGACGTCCGCGGGAGACAGATCGTGGGCGACGAGTACGAGATTGTGGTCTTCTGTGCCGGCCGGTGCCGGCGCATGGCCCGGTTGCCCCAGCAGCACCTTCATTACGCGCTGCGCGACCTGGATGACGTCGGCGCGGCGTTCGCGCAGGTAGGCGTCTTCGATGGCGTCGAATTTGGTCAGCAGTTCGTCGGTCTGTGTTTTCAGCGCCCATTCCGCATTGCAGCGTTCCGCGGCGATGATGGCGCGCGGCGCCTCCGAGAGCGTCGAGTCGTTGAGTATCATCTGGTGCAGGTCGATGAACGCGGCGAATTCCGCAGGGGCATCGGCCGGAACCGCGCCGCGCAGCTGCTCCAGTTCATTGCGTACGGTGAGTATGGCGAGATCGAACCGCGCTGATTCTTCCGCGACCTGAGCCGCGGGTATTTCGTAATGGGCGACTTCCAGGTTGGTGTGCGATACCAGGTGCGCATGGCCGATGGCAATGCCGCCAGAAACGCCGATGCCGTGTATCGTGAAGCTCATAAGGAATGGGGTGTAGAGGCCGGGTGCGCGCGACCGGAACGCCGGTCACCGTTTACGTATTCTGCCCGCGCCCGGGGTGCATCTCAATGGGTGCCTGTTATTCGCTTTCGCCGAAGCGTTCGGAAATCAGCTTGTGCAGGGCCTGCATGGCTTCGGTCTCATCGGGGCCGTCGGTCTCGATGACGATTTTCGAGCCCTTGGCCGCAGCCAGCATCATCACCCCCATGATGCTTTTGGCATTGACGCGGCGGCCGTTGCGACTCAGCCATACCGCACTGGAGTAGCTGCCGGCGACCTGCGTCAGTTTTGCCGATGCCCGGGCGTGTAACCCGAGCTTGTTGATGATCTCAGCTTCCTGTTGCAGCATTTTGAACGGCAACCAGCGTCGGCGGCACCCGCAACACTCCTTCGCAGCCGCCGCTGATGGCCTTGGTGATCATCACCGACAGCGGCCGGTCGCGGTAGGTCAGCGCGCGGATCAGCATCGGCAGGCTGACGCCGGCAACACTCTCGATTTTGCCGGGGATGACCAGTTTCGCGGCGATGTTGGACGGCGAGCCGCCGTACATGTCGGTCAGCACCAGGACGCCGTCACCTTCATCGAGTTCCTTGACCAGCTTGCGTGCCTGCGGCACCAGCAGCACCGGATCATCCTGGGCGGTGACGCCCAGCTGGCGCAGCCGCGGCGGGCGCTTGTTGAGCATGTGGCTGGCGCAATGGATCAGGCTTTCACCCAGTGTGCCGTGGCTGATAATCAGTATGCCGATCATGAACTTACGCAGTCCCTGTCACGAAAGCGCCATACTTTACGCCCCCTTTTCTTGCATCGCAACATTGGCGATCACTCCAGAATCGCAGGGGCACTAAAGGGATTTTTCCAGTGTATCCAGCAACATGGCGGCCACATTGAATCCGGATTGTGCAGAAATTTCCTGGAAACAGGTCGGGCTGGTGACATTGACTTCGGTCAGCCAGTCGCCGATGACATCCAGTCCGACCAGCAAAAGGCCGGCGGCGGAGAGCTGCGGACCCAGGGTTTCGGCGATCATGCGGTCACGCACGGTGAGTTCGCGCGCGATGCCGGTTCCGCCGGCGGCGAGGTTGCCCCGGGTTTCACCTGATTTGGGGATACGTGCAAGACAGTAAGGCACGGGCTTGCCGCCGATCACCAGTACGCGTTTGTCGCCATCACGGATTTCCGGGATATAACGCTGAGCCATGATCGTGCGGGCGCCGTCGGCTGTCAGCGTTTCGATGATCACGTTGAGGTTGGGATCCGCGCCCCGAACCCGGAAAATCGAACTGCCGCCCATGCCGTCCAGCGGCTTGAGGATGATGTCCGCGTGTTCGTCGAGAAAATCACGCAACCGCCGCGGCTGGCGGGTCACCAGGGTCGGGACCGTGAAATCGGAGAAACGCGCGATCGCCATTTTTTCGTTGAAATCGCGGATCGCCTGCGGGCGGTTGAACACGCGTGCCCCGCGGCGCTCGGCGATTTCCAGCAGGTAGGTGCTGTAGACGTACTCCATGTCGAACGGCGGATCCTTGCGCATCAGCACCGCGTCGAACTGTTCCAGCGGTGTGTCGCGGGGCGCGTCGAGACGGTACCACTGCGGTGACGCGCCGGTCAGATGCAGTCGGCGGGCACCGCCGATGACGACCTGCTTGTGCCAGGCCAGATCTTCCTGCTGCAGGGCATGCAGTTCGTGGCCGCGCGCCGCCGCCTCCTTCATGATGGCGTAGGTCGAGTCTTTCTCCAGCTTGAACTCATCGAGCGGGTCGACGATGAACGCCAGCCTCATGGCGCCGCGCGCAGCAATACCGGTGCTTCAGCCGCCGTTTCCATGCGTTCGAGTTCCAGTGCGGCAGCCAGCAGTGCCAGCCTGGCGATGACCCCGTAGGAATAGAAGCGGTTGGGCGGACAGCCGGGATCGTCCGGGTTGGGAGAGGAGCAGGGTTCGTCGAAGGCCAGCGGCACGAACTGCATGCCGGGAGCATTGAGATTCTGGTCCTTGCCGCGCGCGGTATGCACCCGGTAAAAGCCGCCGACGACGAAATGGTCGATCATGTAGACCACGGGTTCGGCTATGGCATCACCTACGGTTTCGAAGGTATAGACGCCTTCCTGGACGATGACGTCGTGCACTTCGAGGCCTTCCTTGACCACGGCCATCTTGTTGCGCTGCTTGCGGTTGAGGCCCTTGACTTCGGAGGGATCCTTGACTGTCATGATGCCCATGCCGTAGGTGCCGGCGTCGGCCTTGACGATCACAAACGGTTCTTCGGAGACGCCGTACTCGGCGTATTTCCTGCGGATGTCATCAAGGATTTCCGAAACGTAGCCTTCGAGGCATTCCTCGCCGGTGCGCTCGCGGAAATTGATCCTGCCGCACTTTTCGAAGTACGGGTTGATCAGCCAGGGATCGATGCCGATCAGCGCTGCAAAGTCGCGGGTGACATCGTCGTACGCGGCGAAGTGCTGCGATTTGCGTCGCGTCGCCCATCCGGCGTGCACCGGCGGCAGCACGGTCTGTTCAAGGTTGCGCAATATGTCGGGCACGCCGCCCGAGAGATCGTTGTTCAGCAGCACGACGCAGGGATCGAGATCGCCGACCCGCAGGCGGTTGCCGGCGCGCAGCAGCGGCTCCAGCCGCAGGCTGGTTCCGTTCGGCAGCTCAAGTTCGGTGGCATCCGTGATTTCCGGCAGCAGGCTGCCGATGCGCACTTCCACCCCGGCGTGGCGCAGGATCGTGGCGAGTTTTTCGACGTTCTGCAGATAGAACTGGTTGCGGGTGTGGTTCTCGGGAATCAGCACGATGGCACGCGCGTCCGGGCAGGCTTTTTCTATGGCCGACATCGCCGCCTGCACGCACAGCGTGTGGAAGTCAGGATTCAGGTTGTTGAAACCGCCGGGGAACAGGTTGGTGTCCACCGGGGCCAGCTTGAATCCAGCATTGCGCAGGTCCACCGAGGCGTAGAAAGGCGCAGCATGTTCCTGCCACTGCCCGCGCAGCCAGTGCTCGATCTCCGTGGTGGCCTTGAGGATGTGGCTCTCGAGATCCTGCTGCGGTCCGGTCTGTGCGGTGGTCTGTCTGGGTACGGTCATGATGCGGGTTTGTTGCCGATCTCCGGCAGGGCTCCGGCCGGGCCGCATCCAAAAAAAGCGGGCGCCGAAGCGCCCGCAGACTCAGGGAGATTATCCGGGAGCGGCCTTACATGTGATAGGCCTTTTCGCCGTGTTCGTTGATGTCCAGGCCCTCGCGCTCGACTTCTTCAGTCACGCGCAGCCCGATGATCATGTCAACGATCTTGAAAGCGACCAGGGCGACCACACCGGACCAGATGATCGCGGTGCCGACTCCCCAGAACTGGCTGACCAGCTGCGTGGCCATGTCGAAGTCCGCGACCTTGTTGGCGACATAGTCGTAGACACCCGTTCCGCCCAGGGCCGGTGATACGAACACGCCGGTGAGGATCGAGCCCAGTATGCCGCCGACCGCGTGCACGCCGAATACGTCCAGCGCGTCATCCGCACCGAGCATGCGCTTGAGGCCGTTGACACCCCACAGGCAGATCACGCCGGCGAGCAGGCCGATGATGATGGCGCCCATCGGACCGACGAAGCCGCAGGCCGGGGTAATCGCCACCAGGCCGGCAATCGAGCCCGACGCTGCACCCAGCATCGAGGGTTTGCCTTTCAGCATCCACTCGAAGATCATCCACGACATCGTCGCAGCGGCGGTTGCCAGCAGCGTGTTTACCACTGCCAGCGTGGCCAGGCCGGTCGCCTCGAGGTTGGAGCCGGCGTTGAAGCCGAACCAGCCCACCCACAGCAGCGCGGCACCGACCATGGTCAGCGTCAGGCTGTGCGGCGACATGGCTTCCTTGCCGAAGCCCACGCGTTTGCCGACCAGGTAGGCGCCCACCAGACCGGCGATGCCGGCGTTGATGTGCACCACCGTTCCGCCGGCGAAGTCCAGCGCGCCCTTGGCCCATAGGAAACCAGCCGCTGCAGAGACCTTTTCAAGCGACGCGGCATCGGTGATCGCATCCGGGCCGTCCCAGTACCACACCATGTGCGCCATCGGCAGGTAAGCAAAGGTGAACCAGATTACGGTGAACAGCAGCACTGCGGAAAATTTCATCCGTTCGGCAAATGCGCCGACGATCAGCGCCGGGGTGATGCCCGCGAACGTGGCCTGGAAGGCGATGAAAGCGAATTCCGGGATGACCACGCCCTTGCTGAAGGTTGCGCCGTTGGAGTCCGGCGTCACGCCCGACAGGAACAGCTTGTCGAAGCCGCCGATGAACGTTCCGCTGCCGCCGAATGCCAGCGTGTAGCCGTAAATGGCCCACAGCACGACGCACATCGAGAATACTATGTACACCTGCATCAGCACCGACAGCGTGTTCTTGGCGCGGACCATGCCGCCGTAGAACAGCGCGAGCCCGGGGATGGTCATCAGGATCACCAGGATGGTGGCCATCATCATCCAGGCGGTGTCACCCTTGACCGGGGTGGGTGCCGGGGCTGCAGCAGGGGCGGCAGGGGCTGCAGCGGCCGGAGCCGCGGCAGGTGCCGCAGCAGCAGCGGCAGCAGGCGCTTCAGCAGGTTTGTCCTGCGCGATGGCCGGCGTGCCCGCAATGCTCAGCGCGCCGAACAGGGCCAGAACTGCGAATAGTTTTTTCATTTTATTCTCCAATCAAAGTGCATCTGCGCCGGTTTCGCCGGTGCGGATGCGAATCACCTGTTCGAGTTCGGAGACGAAAATCTTGCCGTCGCCGATCTTGCCGGTGTTCGCGGATTTTTCGATGGCCTCGATCACCTGCTCGAGCAGATCGCTCTTGATCGCCGCCTCCACTTTGATCTTTGGCAGGAAATCGACCACGTATTCCGCGCCGCGGTAGAGTTCCGTATGCCCCTTTTGCCGCCCGAAGCCCTTGACCTCGGTAACGGTGATGCCGGTCACGCCGATGGCGGACAGCGCCTCCCGTACTTCGTCGAGCTTGAACGGCTTGATGATTGCCGTAACGAGTTTCATGTCATTTCCCCGGTTGATGGGGGCCGGCGCTGATGCCGGCCCCCGGTTCCAGTGCAGTTTCCAGCGCGATTGTCAGAAGGTTTTCGACAGGAAAACCGTGGCCGTATCCTTGCCGACGAAGCGGGTGTCGGCCGCGTTGGTGTAGAACGCTTTCTGGGTCGCACTCATGTCGGTGCCGGTAAAGAACACGCCGACGGTAAAGTTTTGCGGCAGCGCGTAGGAAGCGCCAATTTTCCAGTCATCGTACGACGCGAATGTATCGTTCGATACGCCAGCAGGTGTGGCGCCGTCGAATTCCTGGATGCCGTAGTGCGCGGACAGCGTCAACTTGTCGGTAACAGGGAAGTTGACCGAAAGGTCGAGGTAGTAGGTATCACGGCTGTTGGCGACGCCGAAGGTTTTGTTGCCGATACTGTGTGAATACTTTGCGCTCAGCCATTTCCAGGACAGGGCGCCGTAGATTTCGAGGGTATCGGCCTTCACGGTGCCGGGGAAGGTTACTGCGTCATGGGTGCCCGGATAGTAGTACTGCAGTATGCCCACGTCGTAACCGATGTCGCCGATGCTGCCCCGGTAGCCGCCGTAGATGTCCCATTCCAGGCTGCTGCTCTTGTAACCCGTGGCCGCGGGCGAGTCGGTGAGCCAGCTGATGTTCGACAGCCATGTGCCAGCGTAGAAGCCGCTGGAATGGCTGTAATCAAAGCCGCCTTGCAGCGCCGGGTCCTTGTTGGTCTGCATCAGGCCGCGGAATATGTACTGGCTGTAGATCCCGACGTTGCCGGTCAGCGTATGCGGCGAATCGGCTGCGGAGGCCAGCGCGGGCACAAAAGCGGTGGCGACGAGTCCGGCGATGATGGTCTTCTTAAACATGTTGATTCCCTTTCGTAGTTGGCACATGTGCAATAAAACTGCGAGACTTGCTCAGCAGGTACCGTGCCAGATAAAAAAATGTTTAAAAACAAATATTTATGTAATTTCTCCAGTTATGACAAAAATGTGGATGCCTCATTCGGGTGCACGAAATAAGGGCAACGCACCAGAAGTTGGCATTGCCGCCCCGGGGTGAGGCATGGGCGAACAGTCCGGGCAGGGTGACTAAATTGCTAAACTCGAGTCCAGACTGGAGGCCGCATGGATCAGAAGCTGCTGGACGAAATCAATGAAAAACTGCGCGCCGTGCTGGCGCAAAGCCCGGCGGCGGATCTCGAGAAAAATCTGCGGGCAATGCTCTCGGCGTGGTTGACCCGGCTGGACCTGGTCAGCCGGGAGGAATTCGACATCCAGCGCGAGGTGCTGGCCCGGGCCCGGGCGCAGCTGGACGAGCTCGAACGCAAGGTGGCGGAACTGGAAGCCGCGGCAGCGCGAACACGATAACCCCCCTGTGCTGATCCGGCCGGCGCGGTCAGCCGCCGGCCGGGCGCAGCCGTTGTGTGGTTTTCCACCGTTTCCGGAATGGCAGATCCCGCGTGTCACTGGCCGTGCTCTACAGTCGCGCCCTCTCGGGCATGGATGCCCCGCTGGTGACAGTGGAAGCGCATCTCGCCAATGGCCTGCCGGCTTTTACCATCGTCGGCCTGCCCGAAGCCGAGGTGAAGGAAGCCAAGGACCGGGTGCGCGCGGCGCTGCAGAACGCGCAATTCGAATTCCCCGCCCGAAGAATCACCGTCAACCTGGCCCCCGCGGATCTGCCCAAGGAATCGGGGCGTTTCGATCTGCCGATAGCACTCGGCATACTGGCCGCGTCCGGGCAGATTCCCGGCAAGGCCATCGGCGACTACGAATTTGCCGGCGAACTGGCGCTGACCGGCGCGTTGCGCCCGGTGCGCGGCGGTCTGGCGATGGCGCTGGCCGTGGCCCGCGACGGCAGGGCTTTTGTATTGCCGAAAACCAACGCCGCGGAGGCGGCGCTGGCGGACGGTACGGTCGTCTATGCCGCCGATACGCTGGGCGAGGTCTGCATGCACCTGGCCGGCCGCGGCGGCTTGCCGCGCGCCTTGCCCGTCGCGCGGCACGATGTGTGCCCGTACCCCGACCTGATCGACGTCAAGGGGCAGCAGCATGCGCGGCGCGCACTGGAAATTGCCGCTGCCGGCGCGCACAGCCTGCTGATGACCGGCCCTCCCGGCACCGGCAAAACCATGCTGGCGCAGCGACTGCCAGGACTGCTGCCGCCGATGACGCAGCAGGAAGCGGTAGAGTCAGCTGCCATCCAGTCGATCGGGTCCAGCGGATTCGATGTAGCGACATGGATGCGGCGCCCTTATCGCGCGCCGCACCACACAGCGTCGGCGGTTGCCCTGGTGGGCGGCGGCAGCAATCCGCGGCCGGGTGAAATTTCGTTGGCGATGCATGGCGTATTATTCCTGGATGAATTGCCTGAATTCGAACGCAAGGTTCTGGAGGTGCTGCGCGAACCACTGGAGTCGGGGCGGATCACGGTGTCGCGCGCCGCGCGCCAGGCTGATTTCCCGGCGCGCTTCCAGCTGGTCGCTGCGATGAATCCCTGTCCCTGCGGTTATCTCGGTCATCACAACGGGCGCTGCCGCTGCACTCCGGACCAGGTCGCGCGTTACCGTGCACGCATTTCGGGACCGCTGCTCGACCGCATTGACCTGCAGATCGAGGTGCCGGCGCTGCCGCAGGCGGATCTGCTGCGGCGTACTTCCGGAGAATCATCTGCGATGGTACGCAACCGTGTAGCAGCCGCGCGCGCCCTTGCCCTCGGCCGCCAGCACAAGCCCAATGCGATGCTGGAGACACGCGAAACCGAACGCCACTGCGCCACGGATGCGCATGGGCAGACCCTGCTCCAGCAGGCCATCGCGAGGTTCGCTCTGTCGGCGCGTGCCTATCATCGCATCCTCAGGCTGGCGCGCACGATTGCCGATCTCGCCGGCGCGGACGCGGTGGGCGGCGCGCATATTGCGGAAGCCATCCAGTACCGCCGCCTGGATCGCGCATGAGCGTCGCGCCGCGGCACGCGGCACCGATCGCGCTGCCGGTGCTCGCCGTGATACTCGCGGGCCTGGCGATGATCGGCCCGTTCACGATCGACACCTACCTTCCGGCATTTCCCTATGTTGCCGCCGACCTGCAGGCGACGCCGGCGCAGATGCAGCAGACGCTGAGCCTGTACCTGTTTGCCGTTGCGTTGATGACCCTGTTTCACGGCACGCTGTCCGATTCCTTCGGCCGGCGCCCGGTGATTCTGGCCAGCCTGATGCTGTATGTCGTTACCGCCGTCGGCTGCGCGCTGGCCACTTCATTGCCGCAACTGCTGTTCTGGCGCGCCTTGCAGGGACTTTCGGCCGGAGCCGGGATCATCATCGGTCGCGCGATCATCCGCGACAGCCAGCAGGGGCACGAAGCGCAGCGCCTGATGTCGTTGGTCACCATGATTTTCGGCATCGCGCCGGCCATCGCGCCGGTGATCGGCGGCTGGTTGCAGGCGGCGTCGGGATGGCGCGCGATTTTCTGGTTTCTTGCGCTGTACGGCGCAGCCATGTTCGTTGCCGCCTGGTGGCGGTTGCCGGAGACGCATCCGGTTGCCGCGCGACAGCCGTTCCGGGCGCTGCCGCTGCTGCGCAACTACGCGCGGCTGGGCGGCAATCCGCAACTTGTGCTGCTGTGCCTGGTCGTGGCATTCAATTTTTCGGGGTTTTTCCTCTACATCGTTTCCGCGCCGGCAGTGATCTACGACCTGCTGAAACTCACGGCTACGGATTTTCCATGGCTGTTCGTGCCGGCCATCGGCGGCGTCATGCTCGGCGCATTCCTTTCCGGAAAACTTGCCGGCAGGCTGACGCCGCAGAGCACGGTACTGGCGGGATACCTGACCATGGGCAGCGCGGTCGTGGTGAATATTGCGTACTGCGCCACGCTGCCGCCGGCGCTGCCGTGGACCGTGCTGCCGGTGATGGTTTACAGCACGGGGATGGCGCTGACCATGCCCAGCGTGACCCTGCTGACACTGGACCTGTACCCGCAGTTGCGCGGGACCACGGCATCTTTGCAGGGATTCGCCCACAGCCTGGTTGCCGGCATTACCGCCGGCGTGGTGTCGCCCCTGGTGTCGGGCGATGCGCTGGCTTTGGCGCTGACCATGAGCGGCTTGATGTCCGCAGGCGGATTCGCCTGGTTATTATTGTATCGGCGGATGGCGGTCCGTCCGCATCCGGCGGCAAACGCGGAATAAGGCGGGTTCAGTTGAGCAATCTGCCATTTTGCTTGTGCTGAAGTACTGATAGGCTCTCCGGCAGGCTTACCGCGTAACTTGTACGCAACCCGTTTTTGACCGCCTCCCTGTCCTGACAATGCGCCTGAAAGCATCCGTGTCCGGCTCCATCCGATGAATTCCAGCGGACATCCGCACCCCCGGCATCTGGTCGAGTGGGTTGCCATTGCTGCCGCCGTCCTGCTGAGCGCTTCGGTCGTCGTTGCAGCGTGGCTGTCCTACCACAGCTACCGCGCGACCGAGTACGAGTTTGCGCTGCATCACGCGGAAGATGTGGTGCAGTTGCTGCAGGCAAATGCCCGCAGCACCATGCTCAGCGCGGATGACGTGGTGCGCAGATTGAAGCGGGTGGTTGAGCGCGACGGCCTGAATGCCGACATTGCCCGGTTATTGCAGGAAGCCAGTGACATCAAAGACATCGCTGCAGTGGTCTCGGTGGCGGATGCGCAGGGACGCCTGGTTCTAAGCAACCTGCCCATTCCGCCCGGCGCGGGTATTGCCGATCTTGAGCATTTCCGCGTCCACGTCGAGCGTGATACAGGGTTGCCCTTCGTCAACAAGCCCGTGCTGGGCCGCGTATCGGGAAAATGGTCATTTCACCTGACCAGACGCATCAACGGGCCTGGCGGATCGTTCGGTGGCGTGGCGATCGTTGCGGTGGATCTTTCGTACTGGGATGGTTTGCTGCAGCAGGAGTATTTTGGTAAGGCAGAAGCATTCGCGCTGGTCGGGCGTGACGGTGCCGCGCGCGCGGCATTCTGGCGCAATCCGGCTGGGCGGCAGACGTTGATGCAGGCGGACTGGACATTTCTTGCCCAAGCCGTTGGAGCCGGTGCGAAACGCGCCGGCAGGGTTGTCGCGCCGGCAGCCGGCGGCGTGACGTCGGGGGTCTGGGCCTATCGCGCGGTGGAGAATTTCCCGCTCATCGTCGCCGTCAGGGTCGACGAGGAAAATACAGCGGCGCGCCTCGGCGTAGTCCGTGCCTGGTATGTCGGCGGCGCAATCATGCTGGTAATTCTGATTGTAATTCTGACTGCCGGGCTGCTGTCATTCCTGTCACGGCAGCGGTTGCGTGCGGCGGAAGCGGTGCGCGTAGCTGGCGTCGTGCGGCAAAGCGAGGAACTGTACCGGCAGTTGTTCGACGCCAACCCGTTGCCGGTGCTGATCCGCGACGAGAATTCACTGGATATCCTCGCCGTCAACCAGGCCATGGTGGACAAATACGGGTATACCCGAGAACAGTTTTCCAGGATGACGACGGTGGAACTGCTGAGCAGCGGGACGCAGGACGACTATATCCGCGAAGTGGCCGCGCGACCGGCGGATGCGGAGTCAAAAGCCCGGCGTACGCATGTCTTGAACGGCGGCACCGAAATCGAAGTTGATATTGTGACGCGCCCGTTCGAGTTCAACGGCAAAGGGGCACGGCTACTCGTCATCAATGACATGACGGAAAAAGTGCGCAGTGAACACATGATTCGCGAAAGCGAGCAGCGTTTCCGAGCGATATTTGACCACGCCGGGATCGGCATCACGATGCGCTTTCTCCACGACCGTCATCGCCCGTGGGAAGTGGTGAATGACCGGATCTGCGAAATGACGGGTTACAGGAGGGAGGAACTGCTGCGCATGAGCACGGCGGACCTCACGATGCCGGAAGAGCAGGGCGCTGCAATTTCCGACAATAATCGCCTGCTCCGGGGAGAAATCACCAGTTATGAGCGGGATAAACGCCTCCGCTGCAAGGATGGCGGTTTCCTGTGGGTTCGCCTGTCGGTGGCGGCGCTGCCCGACGCTGACGGCCGGGTGAATCGCGTGATTGCGACCTATCAGGACATCAACGCACGCAAGCTCGCTGAAGAGAGACTGCGTGACAGCGAAAACCGGCTGCGTGCGATCATCGCGGCTGAACCTGAGTGCGTGGCCACCGTGGCGCCGGACGGCACGCTGCTGGAGATGAATCCCGCGGGATTGCGGATGCTGGGAGCGGCCTCACTGGCCGAGATGCAGCGCAAGCCGGTCATCAGGCATGTCGCGGCAGAATATCGCCGCGCATTCATCGGTCTGCACCGGCGCATACTCGCGGGCAGCGCCGGCATGCTGGAATTTGAAGCGACGGGGCCGGGGGGCAAGAGAGTCTGGCTGGAAATTCACGCGGTGCCGCTGTATGGCGCATCCGGAGCTGTTGCTGAACTGCTGGGGATTGCGCGTGATGTGACCGAAAGGCGCCAGGCACGGGAAGCGCTTGCGGCGGAACGCAATCTGCTGCGCACGGTGATAGACAACATTCCCGACCCGATCCGTGTCCGCGATCGCAATCTGGATACCATATTGGCCAACGAGGCCTGGCGGCGCGCCGGTGCATCGGATCGGGACAGCGCAGCAGGCCATGCAGGCCAGGGGCAGGACCGCGGATCCGGCTGGTTCAACGACGAAGATCGTGCCGTATTGGCCACCGGGCGGCCCAGCATCCCGCGCGAGCGCGAGGAAGGCACTGCAGAAGATCCGCGCTGGTTTGTTACCACCAAGAGCCCGCTGCGCGATGCCGGCGGCGGCGTGATCGGCGTCGTTTCGATCAGCCGCGACGTCACGGATTACAGGCGGCGGTCGCTGGAAGTGGAAAAACTGAATACCGCCCTGGAGCGGCGTGTGGCCGAGCGCACTGCTCAACTGTCCAATGCCAACGAAGAACTGGAGGCATTCGCGGCCTCGATATCGCACGACCTGCGGGCCCCGCTGCGCAACCTTGACGGTTTAGCCGCCGGCCTGATCGAAGACCATGGCGCCACGCTTGATCCGGCCGGGCAACACATGCTGGGGCGCATCCGCGCCGTCGTCGCGCGCATGGGCGGCCTTATCGAGGACCTGTTGCGCCTGTCACGGGTTGCGCGCGCCGAACTCGCGCTGCAGGAAGTCAGTCTGTCCGATCTCGCGCAGTCGATCATCGACGACCTGCGCCGCGATCAACCGGATCGCCATGTCGATGTCCGGATCGAATCCGGGCTGCACGCCATGGCCGATCCCGGCCTGCTGCGCTCCGCACTGATGAACCTGCTGCACAACGCGTGGAAATTCACCGGCAATACCCCGGATGCGCTCATCGAGGTCGGCAGCTTGCAGTTGCTCGGCAACACCGCCTATTACGTTCGCGACAATGGCGTCGGTTTCAACATGGAGCACGCGGACCGGCTGTTCGGCGCTTTTCAGCGCCTGCATACGGACCGCGAATTTCCGGGAACCGGCGTCGGCCTGGCGACGGTGCGGCGGGTGATGCGCCGGCATGGCGGCGATGCCTGGGCGGAAGCCGCGGCAGCGCGGGGTGCGATCTTTTTCTTCACATTGTCCGGCGGCATCGGCGCGAACCGTAAGAGCTCCCGGGAACCAGGCGCAACGGCGCCGCAGGCGCACCGGCCGGAAGCGGATGACAGGCATGCCAGACGGACCGCGGTGCTGCTGGTGGATGATGACCAGGATGCGCTGGCACTGGCGATGCACTCCCTGCGCTCCGACGGTTACGAGCTGCTGACGGCGGATTCAGGCGAGGCAGCCATCGAAATACTGGGCAAGCGCGCGGTCAATGTGATTGTTTCGGATTTCTCCATGCCCGGCATGAACGGCGCGCAGTTGCTGGCCCAGGCCGCCAGACTTCATCCCGCGACGCTGCGCATCATCCTCAGCGGACAGACCCAGAACCGCGCGATGCAGGCGGGCCTGAGCAGCGGGGAGATCCATCATTATTTCGAAAAGCAGCACAGTTTCGCACCGGTGCGAAAGTGCATTCGCGACTGGCTCGCTCCGGGTAAACGTCGCGGAAAACCACGCAAGTAATTGCTTTACCGATTTCCCGGGCAGGTTGCAGTGGTCCGCAGTCCAGGCGCGGCATGACGGGACGTTGAAAAATTCCCGGGGCATCGTCGCAAGCGGCTGCAACCGATGGTTCAACAACCTGTTAACACTGCTCCCACGGCAGGCCGTCGTAGCGCCAGCCGGTTTTCGAGCCGCGATGGTGGTTCTCGTCGAGCTCACCCTCGAAGCCATGCAGCACGTTGTAGACCTGGGTGAAACCGGCTTCTTCCAGCGCGTGTCCCGCGTCCAGCGAGCGGTTGCCGCTGCGGCAGATCACGATGATCGGGCGGTCGACGCTGGCGGCTTTTTTGACGTGGGCGACGAAGTGCGGATTGATGTCCCAGTTCGGACCGTCATTCCACGCGACATGGATCGCGCCCACCGGGTGGCCGACGAACAGGTATTCCATCTCGCTGCGGCAATCGATGAACACCGAGTTCGGATTCTGTTTCAGGAACTGGTGGGCTTCCTTGGGTTCGAGGTGTTTCATGGGCGCATCGCGGATCGTCGGGGAAGGCGCATTATAGGCGCTCACCGCAGGCCGGGCCAGATGCCGGAGGATGCACTAAGTCCATGATAAAATTCGCGCTTTTTCGGCCTTCCGGGCCGCCATCAGGCGCAGCTTGAACCCATGAGTCACTCACGCATCCGGCAATTGCCCGAACTGCTGTCGCGCCGCATCCTGATCCTCGACGGTGCCATGGGCACCATGATCCAGAACTACAAGCTGGACGAGGCGGCGTATCGCGGCAAGCGTTTCAGGAATTTTGCGCATGAGGTCAAAGGCAACAACGACCTGCTGGTACTGACGCAACCGCAGATCATCCGCGAGATCCACGAACAGTATCTCGATGCCGGCGCCGATATCATCGAGACCAACACCTTCAATTCGACCTCGGTCGCCATGGCGGATTACCACATGGAAGACCTGGTGTATGAACTGAACGTCGAAGCGGCAAAACTGGCGCGCGCAGCTGCCGATGCCTACGAAAAGATGGACGCTTCGCGTCCGCGCTTCGTCGCCGGTGCTCTGGGGCCGACCAACCGTACGGCGTCGATCTCGCCCGACGTCAACGACCCGGGCTTCCGCAATACCAGCTTCGACGCGCTGGTGTCGGCGTACACGGAAGCCATCCGCGGGCTGGTCGATGGCGGGGCCGACCTGTTCCTGGTCGAAACCATCTTCGACACTCTGAACGCCAAGGCGGCGCTGTTCGCGATCGACCAGTATTGCGAGGAGCACAAGCTCGAAATGCCGGTGATGATCTCGGGCACCATCACCGATGCCTCGGGCCGTACGCTGTCGGGCCAGACGCCGGAGGCGTTCTGGAATTCGGTGCGCCATGCGCGGCCGATCACGGTCGGCCTGAACTGCGCACTGGGTGCCAAGCTGATGCGACCGTACATCGAGGAAATCTCGGCGGTGGCCGATACCTACATCTGCGCCTACCCCAATGCCGGCCTGCCGAATCCGCTGGCGCCCACGGGTTACGACGAACTGCCGGACGACACGGCGGCGTACCTGCACGACTTCGCCAGGAGCGGTTTCGTCAACGTCGTCGGCGGCTGCTGCGGTACTACACCACCCCATATCCGCGCGATCGCGCAGATCGTGAAAAACCTGCCGCCGCGCAGGGTGCCGCAGATCGAGAAGAAAACACGTCTGTCGGGGCTGGAGCCGCTGAACATCGGCGACGACTCTCTGTTCGTCAACGTCGGCGAGCGCACCAACGTCACAGGTTCGCGCGCCTTTGCAAAGCTGATTCTTGCGGGCAATTACGCCGAAGCAGTCGCGGTGGCGCGCCAGCAGGTTGAAAGCGGCGCACAGGTGATCGACGTCAACATGGACGAAGCGATGCTCGATTCGAAGGCGGCGATGACCACCTTCCTGAACCTGATTGCTTCGGAGCCCGACATCTCGCGGGTGCCTGTGATGATCGACTCCTCGAAGTGGGAGGTCATCGAGGCCGGATTGAAGTGCGTGCAGGGCAAGGCCATCGTCAACTCGATCAGCATGAAGGAGGGTGTGGCGCCCTTCAAGCGCCAGGCACGGCTGGCGCGGCGCTACGGCGCCGCGGTGGTGGTGATGGCCTTCGACGAGCAGGGCCAGGCTGATACGCTGCAGAGGCGCATCGAAATTTCGAAGAAGGCCTACGACATCCTGGTCGATGAAATCGGCTTCCCGCCGGAAGACATCATCATCGATCCGAACATCTTCGCGATCGCCACCGGCATCGAGGAACACAACCGCTACGCCATCGATTTCATCGAGGCCACGCGCTGGATACGCCAGAACCTGCGCCATGCGCGGGTCAGCGGCGGGCTGTCGAACGTGTCGTTCTCGTTCCGCGGCAACGATCCGGTGCGCGAGGCGATCCACACGGCATTTCTCTACCACGCGATCAGGGCCGGGCTGACCATGGCCATCGTCAACGCCGGCCAGATCGGCGTCTACGACGAGATTCCGAAGGAATTGCTGGAGCATGTCGAGGACATCATTTTCGACCGCCGCCCCGATGCCGCCGAGCGCATGGTGGCTTTTGCCGAAACGGTGAAGGGCAAGGGCAAGGTTGCCGTCGAGGACCTGGCCTGGCGCGAGGCGCCGGTGCGCGAGCGATTGACGCATGCACTGGTCAAGGGCATCACCAACTGGATCGTCGAGGATACCGAGGAAATGCGGCAGGAGATCGCCGCACGCAATGGCCGTCCGATCGAGGTCATCGAGGGTCCGCTGATGGACGGCATGAACGTGGTCGGCGACCTGTTCGGCGCCGGCAAGATGTTCCTGCCCCAGGTGGTGAAGTCGGCGCGGGTGATGAAGCAGGCGGTGGCGCACCTGATTCCGTACATCGAGGCCGAGAAGGCACGGCTGGGCGACGTGCGCGCCAAGGGCAAGATCGTGCTGGCCACGGTGAAGGGTGATGTGCACGACATCGGCAAGAACATCGTCGCCGTGGTGCTCCAGTGCAACAACTACGAAGTGGTCAACCTCGGCGTGATGGTGCCTTGGAAGCAGATCGCCGAAGTTGCGGAGAAGGAAAAGGCCGACATCATCGGCCTGTCGGGGCTGATCACGCCGTCGCTGGAGGAAATGGCGCACAACGCGCGCGAGATGCAGCGCGCGGGCATGACGGTCCCGCTGCTGATCGGCGGGGCGACGACATCGCGCGTGCATACCGCGGTGAAAATCGCGCCCCATTATTCCGGGCCGGTGGTGTGGGTGCCGGACGCGTCGCGCAGCGTCAGCGTGTGCTCCAGCCTTCTGTCGGACGACCAGCGCAAGGGTTATCTCAACGATGTTGCCGCCGAATACGAACGCATCCGCGAGCAGCATGCGGGCAAGAAAGGCCCGGAACTGATACCGCTGGCGGAGGCGCGCGCCAATGCGCTGCACACCGACTGGAAAAAATACGTGCCGTCCAGACCCGAGATGATCGGACTGAAGCCGGTGAAGAATTACGATCTCGCCGAAATCGCACGCCATATCGACTGGGGGCCGTTTTTCCAGACCTGGGATCTGGCCGGGTCTTATCCGGCGATTCTCAAGGATCCGCTGGTCGGCGATGAGGCACGCAAGGTGCTCGCCGACGGGCAGGCCATGCTGAAGAAAATCATCGAAGGCCGCTGGCTCACGGCAAACGGCGTGTTCGGCCTGTTTCCGGCCGCTCGCGTCGATCACGATGACATCGCGATCTATGCCGATGAATCACGCAGCACGCCGTTGATGACCTGGCATAACCTGCGCCAGCAGAACCGCAAGCCGACCGGGCGGCCGAACCTGTGCATTGCCGATTTCGTCGCGCCGCTGGAATCCGGCGTGGCCGATTACGTCGGCGTATTTGCGGTGACGGCCGGGCTCGGCATCGAAAAACGCATCGCGTTGTTCGAGAAACAGCACGACGATTATTCGGTGATTCTGCTCAAGGCGCTCGCGGACCGCCTGGCCGAGGCTTTCGCCGAACTGCTGCACCTGCGGGTACGCCGGGAATTCTGGGGATACGCAAAAGACGAAGCCCTGGACAACGAAGCGCTGATCGCGGAAAAGTACCGCGGCATCCGGCCTGCACCGGGCTATCCGGCGTGCCCGGACCACACCGAAAAGGGCGCGCTGTTCGAACTGCTGCAGGCCGGCCGCATCGACATGCGCCTGACCGAATCCTTTGCCATGCTGCCGGCGTCATCGGTCAGCGGATTCTATTTATCGCATCCCGGGTCGCAGTATTTTGCGATCGGCAAGATCGACCGCGACCAGGTGGCGGATTACGCGCGCCGCAAGGGCGTGTCGGTTGCTGATGCCGAACGCTGGCTGGCACCGGTGCTCGGTTACGACCCCGCTTGACGCAGCTTTCCGTTTCACCTGCCGCGCAGTTCCTTGCGCTTGCCGATGCTGGCCGCAATGCCTGGTGGCGTTACCTGGTGGGCATATCCGTCATCGCAACGGCCTGGCTGGTCGGCGGCAATATCGCTTATGCGCTGGCGCTGCAGCTGCCGCTGGGCCGCGTCACCGAATTTGTCGCGGTCAATGCCAGTGTGCTGATGCTGCTCCCCGGCGTCCTCATTGCGGTCATCGTGCTGCACCGCCGGGGCTGGCGCACGCTGGTCACGCCGCGGAGTACGCTCGACTGGCGGCGCATGGCCGAAGGCGCTGCGGTGTGGATACTGCTCGCGGTGGGGTTTGCCGTCGTGGAAAGCCTGCTCTACCCGGGGCGTTATGCATGGAGCCTGGACCTGCAGCGCTGGCTGCCGTTCCTGCTGGTTGCGCTGCTGCTGACCCCGCTGCAGTGCGCCGCCGAGGAACTGGTGTTCCGCGGCTACCTGGTGCAGGCCCTGGGCCGGTGTCTGAAGCATCCTCTGGCGCTGGCAGTCCTGAGCAGCGTGATTTTCACAGTTCCCCATTTCTACAACCCCGAAGTGGCCGCGTACGGCCTCGCGATCATGGCAGCCAATTATTTCGCGATGGGATTTTTCCTGGCGAGCGTCGCGTTGCGCGACGGACGGCTGGAACTGGCCATGGGCGCGCACGCGGGCAACAACCTGCTGCTGGCGGTGTTCATCAATTATGAGGATTCGGTATTCCGCACCGAGTCGGTGTTCACGGCGGGGGTGCTCGATCCCGTATATTCCCTGGTGACGTTGCTGCTGAGCATGATGCTGTTTCACCTGTGGGTTTTCGGGAGGATTGCGATCCGCCATGAGTGACCGGTTCTCCGCTACGGAAGTCGCGGATTTTTTGCGCGACGGCTACCAGGTGGTGCGCGGGCTGGTACCGGCGACCGCCTGCGCGCGCCTGCGCGCGCTTGCCGAACGCGATCTCGCGGAGGCAAGGCCGCCCGTCGAATACGAAGCCCATACCCGTTATCCCGGGGCACCGCAATCGCTGGATGCGCCGGGCGGGCGCACGGTGCGCCGCCTGCTGCAGGCCTATGCACGCGATGCGGCGTTTCGCGAATGCGCGACCGCGGCGCCGGTCGTCGAACGGCTGAAACAGTTGCTGGGCCCGCAGGTGGTGCTGTCGCAGGCGCACCACAACTGCATCATGACCAAGGACCCGCGCTACAGCAGCATCACCGGCTGGCATCGCGACATCCGTTACTGGTCGTTTCAACGTCCGGAACTGGTTTCGGTGTGGCTGGCGCTGGGCGAAGAGCGCAGGGACAATGGCTGCCTGCTGCTGCTGCCGGGTTCGCACGCGATGGATTTCGATGCAACGCGGCTGGATGAAGCGCAGTTCCTGCGCACTGATGTTGCCGAAAACGCGGCCTTGCTGCAGACGCAGGTCAGTGCCGAACTGAATCCCGGCGATGTGCTGTTTTTTCATTGCCGGCTGTTTCACGCCGCGGGGCACAACCGCGCCGTGCACACCAAATTCTCCGTGGTGTACACATACCGCGCGCCGGACAATCCGCCGCTGCCTGGTTCACGTTCCGCGGGCCTGCCCGAGGTTAATCTGTAAGTATTTGTTTTTAAACAATATTTCAGTGCAGCTTCACGCGCGGCTCGGTGCGCCGCGTGATCAGCCGTGCCAGCGTGTCGAAAAACACCTTGGCGAAACCGTGCAGTGCGTAGAGGTGCATGCGGTAGAGCGAGATGTACATCATCCGCGCGAACAGGCCTTCGATGAACAGGCTGCCGCCGATCAGCGCGCCCATCAGGCTGCCGACGGTGGAATAGTCGCCCAGTGATACCAGCGAGCCGAAGTCGCGGTAGACGAAGGGGCGCGGCGGTTTTCCGGCGAGGCGGCGGCGCAGCGTGGATGTCAGCAGCGAGGCCTGCTGATGCGCTGCTTGTGCGCGCGGCGGCACGTTGTGGTCGCGTCCCGGCCATGCGCAGGCCGCGCAGTCGCCGAGCGCAAAAATGTCCGGGTCGCGCGTGGTCTGCAGTTCCGGCGTCACCACCAGCTGGTTGAGCCGGTTGGTTTCCAGGCCGGCGATGTCTTTCAGGAAATCCGGCGCCTTGATGCCTGCCGCCCAGACCGTCAGTTCCGCCGGGATTTTGCGGCCGTCGGCGAGGATCACGCCGTCGCGTTCGACGGCGGTGACCCGCGCGCCGGTGAGCACCTGCACCCGCAGTTTTTCCAGCAGCTCGGTGGTCGATGTCGACAGGCGTTCGGGCAGCGCCGGCAGCACGCGCGGACCGGCTTCGATCAGCGTGATGCGGATGTCGCGTTCGGCGTCTATGCGTTCCAGCCCGAAGGCGACCAGTTCGCGGGTGGTGTGGTGCAGTTCGGCGGCAAGTTCGACGCCGGTGGCGCCGGCGCCGATGATCGCGACATGCAGCTGTTCGGGCCGCAAGGGTTCGCGCTGGGCGTTGGCGCGGATGCAGGCGTTGATCAGCCGGTTGTGGAAACGTTCCGCCTGCGGTGGCGTGTCGAGGCTTATCGCGTGTTCCTGTGCACCCGGCGTGCCGAAATCGTTGGTGCCGCTGCCCACTGCGAGGACCAGCGTGTCATAGCGGATCTCGCGCTCGCCGATCAGCAGCTTGCCTTCGTCGTCGTGCGTGGGTGCGACCCGCACCACGCGGCGTTCGCGGTCCAGTCCCGCCATGCTGCCGAGGCGGAAGCGGAAATGGTGCCAGCGCGCCTGCGCCAGGTAATCCAGCGTGTGCTGGTCGATGTCCATGCTGCCCGCGGCGACTTCGTGCAGCAGGGGCTTCCACAGGTGCGTGCGCGAGCGGTCGATCAGCGTGACCTGGGCCTGGCCGCGGCGTCCGACGCTGTCGCCCAGCCGGGTTGCCAGTTCGAGGCCGCCGGCACCGCCGCCAACGATGACGATGCGGTGCGGATCATTTGCGGTGGACGGGGACTGATCGCTCATGTGCATGGATTTCCCGAATCCAGTATCGCATGCGGTTATGATTCCCGGCCATGGACCGCCGCAACAGCACCGAACATTACCGGGTGCATGCCTCGAATTATGACGCCAGCGCCCAGCGCACGATGGCGCTGCGCCGGCGCACGATTTCCCGGCTGGCGCTGCAGCGCGGCGACGTCGTGCTCGACGCCGGCTGCGGCACCGGCCTGAGTTTCCCGCAGCTGTTGGAGGCGGTAGGCAGCACCGGCGCCGTGATCGGGGTGGAGCACAGCCCCGAAATGCTGGCGCTCGCGCAGGCGCGGGTGACCGCAGGCGGATGGCGCAACGTCATCCTGATCGGTTCGGCGATGGAAACGGCGCAATGGCCCGCGGCGGTGAACGCCGTGCTGTTCAATTATGCACATGACGTGATCCGGTCGCCCGCCGCGCTGGCCAGCGTGTTCCGCCAGGCGCAGGGCGGCGCGCGCGTGGCGGTTGCCGGCATCAAACATCCGCCACGCTGGCTGGATCCCTTCCGTCTTTACCGGCGTTTCAAGTCGCGCGGTTGTTACACCAGCATGGAAGGGCTGGAGTCTCCCTGGGATCGGCTGCTGGCGTATGTGCCGGACCTGCGGGTCGAGAGTACGCTGCTGGGCACCGGCTTCATCGCCTGGGGCCGTTATTGCGGGGCGCAGGAATAAACCGCGCCGGTGTATGTTTATTGCGGCATCTGCGACTGATATCCGGAGGCTGATGTCAGTGATGGAAAACCCCGGAGAATGTTGTGACAACCAGATGCATATTGATGCTGTTTCCCAAGGACTGGGACCGGGTCGAGCTCGAACACCCGCGTTACCGGGCCGGCTACCGGTTTTTTTACGAAGGGTTTGATCTATTCCGATTTCCCGACAATGCGCGCCTGCTGACCTTCAACGTGCACCGTTTTGTGGACCGGCTGGTGCGCCGGTACCGCGGCCGCATCGACGGGGTGGTCAGCAATAACGAACATTTCGGTGCGCTGATTGCCGCGGTGGTGGCCCGGCGCCTGGGGCTGCCGGGCATGGATCCGGCGGTCATCATTGCCGCCCAGCACAAGTACTATTCACGCTGCCTGCAGCAGAAAATCGTACCGGAGGCGACGCCGCGGTTTTCGGTGCTGCCCTACGCGGAACACATCGAGCGCGGGCCGGAAATCGGTTTTCCCTGTTTCGTGAAACCGGTGAAGGCGACTTATTCCGTGCTGGCGCGTCGAGTCGACAATCTCGGGCAACTGCGGGCGCTGCTTGCTTTTTCGCCGCTGGAACGCCTGATCCTGCGCAAGCTGGTGCAGCCGTTTGACGACCTGATGCCGCTGTACACGCCGTTTTCGATCGGCGCGCGCGCGATGATCGCCGAGGAAATCATGCACGGCGACCAGATCAACATCGACGGTTACGTGCACAAGGGCAGGGTGACGGTGCTGGGCATGGTCGACGAAGTGATGTATCCCGGCACGCATGCCTTCATGCGGTTTGAATATCCGTCGCGGCTGGACGACGGCATACGCCGGCGCGTAACGGCGCTGACGGAAAAACTGCTGGCGGGATTCGACTACAGCCACGGTTTTTTCAACGTCGAGATGGTCATCGACCATGAGACGGGCGCCATCCGCATCGTCGAGATCAACCCGCGCATGGCCTCGCAGATCATGAATCTGTACCGGCGCGTCGAAGGATGCGATCCCTATGCCATGCTGCTGGATCTTGCGACGGGTGAGGCGCCGCAGCCGGTGCGGGGTGGCGGTGAATTCCGCGCCGCGGCGAGTTTCGTGTTCCGCCGTTTCGACGGCCGTGCGCCGGAACGCGTGCCGACACTGGCGCAGATAGAGGCCATCCACCGCCGTTATCCGGATGCACGGCTTATGCTCTACCTGAAGCGGGGTGTCGGTCTTGCCCGTGAAATGAAATGGCTGGGCAGCCACCGCTACGCGGTGCTCAACCTCGGCGGCCGCGATGCCGCCGACCTGCATACGCGTTACGAAGCAATACGCCGGGAACTTGCGCTGGAGACCGGCGCGGCAAGCTGAAGCGGCGACACGCTGCGCCATTGTCATCTGGATGGCCTGGTCGGCGTCCAGGGACCACTCTCTGTAGAATGCCATCGCGTTGCCGGTTCCGGTCGCGACGCAACATTAAAAATGTAAATATAAACAACAGGTTACGATATGGCATCGCTGCCCCCCATGCTGGTCACCATACTGCTGCTGACCGCTTCCAACGTATTCATGACCATGGCCTGGTACGGCCACCTGAAACACCTCAACACAGCGCCGTGGTGGATCGCCGCGCTGTTGTCCTGGGGCATCGCGCTGTTCGAATACCTGCTGCAGGTGCCGGCGAATCGCATCGGTTACACCACGCTGAGCCTGCCGCAGCTGAAAATTCTGCAGGAAGTCATAACGCTGGCGGTGTTCGTGCCGTTCGCGATCTTCTACATGGGCCAGGCGGTGAAAATGAATTTTGTCTACGCGGGCCTGTGCCTGGTCGCCGCCGTGTATTTCATTTTCAAGACCTGAGTGAGGCAGGATTGAGAAGCGAGGATCGAGGATTGAGTGCATCGGGGATGTGAACCGTTCCTGCCCAATCCTGGATCCACAATCCTCTGTTATCCTCCGCCCCCATAATGCACATCCACATACTCGGCATCTGCGGAACCTTCATGGGCGGGCTTGCCGTGCTGGCGCGCGCCGCCGGCCACCGGGTGACCGGTTGCGATGCCAACGTCTATCCGCCGATGAGCACCCAGCTCGAGGCGCAGGGCATCACGCTGATCCAGGGTTACGAGCCCGACCAGGTCGATCTGAAGCCCGACTTGTACGTCGTCGGCAACGTGGTCACGCGCGGCAATCCACTGATGGAGGCCGTGCTCAACCGCGGTCTGCCGTACGTCTCCGGCCCGCAATGGCTGCGTGACCATGTCCTGCAGGGCCGCTGGGTGCTGGCCGTCGCCGGCACCCACGGCAAGACAACGACCAGCGCGATGCTGGCGTGGATCCTAGAACATGCCGGGCTCAATCCCGGTTTCCTGATCGGCGGCGTGCCACAGAATTTCGATGTATCGGCGCGCCTGACCGAAACGCCGTTCTTCGTGATCGAGGCGGACGAATATGACACGGCTTTTTTCGACAAGCGTTCGAAGTTCGTGCATTACGCGCCGCGTACCCTGGTGCTCAACAATCTGGAGTACGACCATGCCGATATTTTTCCCGACCTCGCGGCGATCGAAACCCAGTTCCATCACCTGGTGCGCATCGTGCCCGGCAACGGCCTGATCGTGGCCAACGGCGCCGATGCCGCGCTGGAGCGCGTGCTGGCTCGCGGCGCGTGGACGCCGGTGGAGCATTTCGGCGGCAAGGGTGCGTGGCAGACCGGCGAGGCCGATGGGCACGGCGCTTTCGAAGTGACCCACGAAGGCGCGTCGCGCGGCCGCGTGATGTGGGAGCTGGCCGGCGAACACAACCACATGAACGCGCTGGCCGCGATTGCTGCAGCCAGACATGCCGGCGTGCCGGCAGTGGGTGCCGTTGATGCGCTGGGTCAGTTCCAAGGCGTGCGGCGGCGCATGGAAACCCGCGGCACGGTACGCGGCATCACCGTTTACGACGATTTTGCGCACCATCCCACGGCGATCGCCACCACAGTCGCTGGATTGCGCCGCAAGGCCGGCGCTGCGCGCATTCACGTGGTGATCGAACCGCGTTCCAACACCATGAAGCTGGGCGTGATGAAACAGGCGTTGCCCGGCAGCCTCGCCGCGGCCGACCGCGTCTACTGTTACAGCGGCGGCATCAACTGGGATGCCGCCGAGGCGCTGGCGCCGCTGGGCGACAAGGCGCAGGTGCACAGCGATCTTGCGGCATTGATCGACGCCGTGGCCTCAGCCGCACGGACAGGCGACCACGTGCTGATCATGAGCAACGGCGGTTTCGGCGGCATCCACGACAAACTGCTGCAGCGCCTGGCGGCGTGATGGTGTTCCCGCTGTGGTGAAAATTCCCGACGACGCGCTGGGCGCTTTCTGCCGGCATACCCATGTCGCCCTTTCCGGATCAGGTTCGGGTCCGCTCGCCAACCTGACCTTCGGCGTCAAGGACATCTACGACATTGCCGGGCACAGGACCGGCTTCGGCAGCCCCGACTGGCTGGCCACGCACGACGCGGCGACGCGCACCGCGCCGGCCGTCGCGGCATTGCTCGGCGCCGGCGCCGACATGGCGGGCAAAACCCAGACCGATGAACTGACCTACAGCCTCAACGGCGAAAACGCGCATTACGGCACGCCGGTCAACGTCAACGCGCCGGGGCGCATTCCCGGCGGCTCGTCCAGCGGATCGGCTGCGGCGGTTGCGGGCAAACTGGTGGATTTTGCGCTGGGCAGCGACACCGGCGGTTCGGTGCGCGCGCCGGCGGGTTTCTGCGGCATCTACGGCATGCGGCCGACGCACGGCCGCGTGTCGCTGGAGGGCGCCTGCCCGCTGGCGAAAAGTTTCGACACCGCGGGCTGGTTCGCGCGCGATGCGACATTGCTGGAACGCGTCGGTCAGGTGCTGCTTGGCATGGAGACAGAGCCTGTGCCCGGCAGGTTCATGCTGGCCGAAGACGCGGTCGCGTTGCTGGACGCGGCGGCGGCAGAGGCATTCGATGCAGCACTGGCACCAGTACGCGCCGCCTGCGGACCGCTGCATCCGGTCACCGTCAGCAGCGCAGGCCTGCCGCAGTGGTTCCAGGCCTTCCGTGTGCTGCAGGGCGCGGAAATCCATGCCCAGCTCGGCGACTGGGTCGCGCGGGCGCAACCGAAACTCGGCCCCGGCGTCAGGGAACGCATCGCATGGACTGCGACCCTCAGCCCCGCAGACATTGCGCAGGCGCAGCGGATGCGTGATGCGGCGCGTGCGCGCATGGATGGTCTGCTGGCGGACAACGCCGTGCTGGTGTTGCCTACGCTGCCCGACATTGCGCCGCTGCTGAACACGCCGGCACCCGCGCTCGACGATTTCCGCGCGAAAGCGATGAGCCTGCTGTGCATCGCCGGACTGGCGGGACTGCCCCAGATCAGCATGCCGCTGGCCACCCTGCACGGCTGTCCGTTCGGTGTCTCCATCATCGGCGGGCGCGGCACGGACATGCTGCTGCTGGCGCTGGCGCGGCGCATCGCCGGGTGAAACGCGGGTGCTGGTCTACATCCACGGATTCAACAGCTCGGCGCTGTCGTACAAGGCCGGCCTGCTGCACGAACACATGGCGAAGCTGGGCCTGGCGCAGCACTACGCCTGTCCCGAACTGGCGCATCGGCCGGCACAGGCGATGGCGCAACTCGAAACGCTGCTCACCGGCCTCGATCCGGGCGGGGTGACACTGGTGGGTTCTTCGCTCGGCGGTTTTTACGCGACCTCGCTGGTCGAACGTTTCGGTGCACGCGCGGTGCTGGTCAATCCCGCTGTGCGTCCATATGAACTGCTGACCGACTGCCTCGGGCCGCAGAAAAACCTCTATACCGGCGCCGCCTATGAGTTCACGCCGGCACATCTCGATGAGCTGCGCGCGCTGGAAGTCGGCCGCATCAGTCCCGATCGTTATCTGCTGATCACCGCCACCGGCGACGAAGTGCTCGATTACCGCGACGGGGTCGAACGTTATGCCGGCTGCGCGCAGATCATCGTCGAGGGCGGCGACCACGGTTTCCGCGAATTCGCAGGTTACCTCGACACCGTCGTCGCGTACTGGCAGCGCGGGCGCGTATAATTCCGCCTCATTCCTCCCCTGCGCGGCATGGTCGCGCAATCCCCGCGGTTTCACCATTCCGATGAACGTTTTTTACGAAGAAGACGGCGAGTTCAGGGTCGGCGCCGTGCTTGCCGACAACGACACCTCGCTGCAGGTCGAGGCGCCGCACGGCAAACGCTCCAAGGTCAAGGCATCCGCCGTGCTGCTGCGTTTTGAAGTGCCTGCGCACACCGCATTCATGCAGGAAGCGCAGGCACAGGCCGATGCGATTGATGTTGATTTTCTGTGGCAATGTTGCGGTTCCGATGAATTTGCCTACGATGTGCTGGCGCGCGAGTACTACGGCCATGCGCCGAGCGCATTCGAAGCCGCCGGAGTGCTGATGCGCCTGCACGGCGCGCCGATGTATTTCTACAAAAAGGGCCGCGGCCGCTACAAGGCCGCGCCTGAAGAATCGCTGAAAGCGGCACTGGCCAGTGTCGAGCGCAAGCGGCTGCAGGCCGTGGCCAAAGCCGCTTATATCGATGAACTTTCCGCCGGGCGTTTGCCGGAAGCATTCCGGCCGCTGCTGGATGCGCTGCTCTACAAGCCGGACAAAAACAGCATCGAATGGAAGGCGCTGGATGAGGCCAGCGCCGCGGCAAGGGTGACGCCGGTGCGACTGCTGGAACGCTGCGGCGCGCTGCAGGATACCCACGCCTACCATCTCAACCGCTTCCTGTTCGAGCATTTTCCGAGCGGCGCCGGTTTTCCGGAGCTGCCCGCGGCCGATGCGCCGGGCGAGTTGCCGCTGGCCGATGTCCGGGCCCACAGCATCGACGACGCGGAAACGACGGAAATCGACGATGCCTTTTCGCTGCAGGAACTGCCGGGAGGCCTGCGCCGCCTCGGCGTCCATATTGCCGCGCCGGCGCTGGGCATTGCGCCGCAGTCACCGCTGGACACGGTGGCGCGCGAGCGCCTGTCGACGGTGTATTTCCCCGGCGGCAAGATCACCATGCTGCCGGATGAGGCAGTTGCGGCATACACGCTGGCTGCGGGGCGCGCCTGTCCTGCGCTGTCGGTCTATTTCGACATCGCGCCGGATTTTTCGGTGCGTAGCCATGAAACGCGCGTCGAACGCGTGTTCATCGCCGACAACCTGAGGCACGAGACGCTGGAGCCGGTCTTCAATGCGGAAACACTGGCGCGAGGGAGCGTGGACCATGAGCAGGGCGCCACGCTGTCGTGGTTGTGGCAGTTTGCGGGCCACCGCCTGGTGGTGCGCAAGGGTGATGCGCCGCGCGGTGAGGATCGTCCGGAGTTCGTGTTCCGCGTCAGCGACGGCAGGGTATCGATCACGCCGCGTCGCCGCGGCACGCCGATCGACCAGGTCGTCGCCGAACTGATGATCCTCGCCAACAGCACCTGGGCCGCGGATCTGCACGACGGTGGCCAGGCTGCGCTGTTTCGCGTGCAGAGCGGCGGCAAGGTGCGCACCAGCACAACGGCGGGACCGCACGACGGACTGGGCGTGGATCACTACCTGTGGGCGACTTCGCCGCTGCGCCGGTACGCCGACCTGGTCAACCAGCGGCAGCTGATCGTGCACGCGCGCGGCGGATCGCCGGTCTACCAGGCGAAGGACACCGCGCTGCTGGCGGCGATGCGCGATTTCGAAGCTGCGTACGAGACTTATGCCGAATACCAGCGCACCATGGAACGTTACTGGAGCCTGCGCTGGCTGCTGCAGGAAAAAACCGCCCGGGTGGCCGGGGTCGTGCTGCGCGAGAACCTGGTGCGGCTGGATGCACTGCCGGTCACCCAGCGCGTCCCGTCCCTGCCGGCGACTGTGATGCCGGGCACGCGGGTCGAACTGATCGTGGGCGCCGTTGACCTGCTGGAACTGGGGGTGCATCTGGAATTTGCGGCGGCGTTGCCAGCCGCTGAACGTGAGTAGTCGCTGACAACCGGATTCAACCTAGAGTCTGCTTTAAGCAACGATCATAATTACATGATAAATAATGTTTTTATTGCTATTTCCGGAGGCTTGTCTAGAATAAGCCCATGAAGTCCAAGCCTGTCGCCAACGTCGTGACCCTGCCGCGCCGCGCGAAACATCCGCGCCGCGGATCGTGGGCTGGCGCGGTGGACCGGCTGGATATACGCGTCGCCGAACTGGAGCGGCGCATCGCTGATTTCGACCGGCGTTACGCGCAGATGACGATACGCGCTCGTTTCGGCGCCGCCGGCGTGCTGTCGCTGCTGGTGCATGCCTTCGTGATCTTCGGCCTGACTTTCACCATGCCCGACCTGCGCGGGTTGCAGAACACGGCCCCCCCGCTGGAAGTGGTGTTGGTCAACACCAAGTCGCAGGCCAAGCCGCGCAAGGCCGACGCCCTGGCGCAGCACAACCTCGACGGCGGCGGCAATACCGACGCCAAACAGCGCGCCAAAAGCCCGTTGCCGGCGATCACCCGGGATACCCAGACCACCGAGCTGCAACTGGCGCAGAAACGGGTGGCCGAACTCGAGCAGGAGGCGAAGCGGCTGCTGGCGCGCAAGGACAAACCGGAGGTGCGCAGCGCGCCGGCGAAACCCGAGACCCAGGTGCCGTCCGAACCGGCGCCGGTGGCGGACAGCACCGAACTGCTGCAGCGCAGCCTGGCGATTGCGCGGCTCGAGGCCCAGATCAGCAAGGACTGGAACAGTTACCAGGAACGTCCGCGCCGCAAGTTCATCGGTGCGCGCGCGCAGGAATACCGTTTTGCCCGCTATGTCGAGGACTGGCGGCAGAAAATCGAACGCATCGGCGAACTGAATTATCCGCAGGCGGCGCGCGACCAGCGCATCTACGGCAGCCTGGTGGCGACGGTGTCGATCAAGGCCAACGGCACCCTGGAAAAAATCCAGATCGACCGCTCCTCCGGACACAAGCTGCTCGACGAGGCGACGATACGCATCGTGACCCTGGCCGCACCCTACTCGGCATTTCCGGCCAACATCGCCCGCGACACCGATATCCTGCACATCACCCGGACCTGGACGTTCACGCGGGCGGACCAGTTCGTCAGCCAGTGACCCATGACCGACCGTTACGCAGTCATCGGCAATCCGGTCGAACACAGCAAATCGCCGCAGATCCATGCGGAATTTGCGCGGCAGACCGGGCAGGATATTTCATATGAAAGACTGCTGGCTCCGCTCAATGCGTTTGAAGCCACGGCCAGGCGATTTTTCAGCGAAGGCGGGAAGGGACTGAACGTCACGGTGCCGTTCAAGCGTGAAGCATGGGACATGGTCAATACCCATGCCGGTGATGCGCTGGATGCGGAAGCAGTGAATACCATTAAAACCGAGTCCGGAAAACTCATCGGTTACAACACCGACGGCACAGGTTTGGTAAACGATCTCAAGAAAAATATCGGGATCGAAATTGCCGGCAAACGGGTGTTGCTGCTGGGCACGGGTGGTGCTGCATATGGCGTAATGTTCCCGTTATTACGCGAAAACCGAACGTTGACGCTTGCCTACCGGACCCTTGAGAAAGCACAAAGACTGGTGAAGACGGTCGAGAACCATCAGGGCGTAACAGCTACCGGCTTGGAAGCCAAACCGTACAGCAGACTCGCCGGTGAGCAGTTTGATATTGTGATCAATGCAACTTCCGCCGGCCTCAGCGGTGAAATGCCGCCACTGCCCCCGGGTATTTTCGCTCCAGATGCACTGGCCTACGACATGGTCTACGGCCGCGACACGCCCTTCATGGAGTTTGCGCGCAAAGCCGGCGCGCACGCCGTGGACGGCCTCGGCATGCTGGTCGAGCAGGCAGCGGAGTCCTTTTTCATCTGGCGTGGTGTGCGTCCGGAAACGGTGCCTGTGATCGCGCTGCTGCGCGGTCGCCGTTGATTCCTCCCGGCTGAACCGCCGTACTGATCATGGCACGGGCCAAGGCCGGAACCGCCGCGCGACCAACCCTGTTGCGGCTGCTGCTGCGCTGGACCTGGCGCTCACTGCTGCTGGCGCTGATCGCGCTGGCGGCGGTGCAGTTCTGGTTCCTGGTGCACGTCTGGTACTGGGTGGACCACAATCCCGAGACCACGGCCTTCATGCGGGCGCGCCTGGAAATCCTGCGCGAGGACAATCCGCGGGCAAAACTGCGCCGGCAGTGGGTGCCGTACCAGCGTATCTCCGCGCACCTGAAACGCGCGGTGGTGGCCTCGGAGGATGCCAAGTTTGCCACTCACCGGGGATTCGACTGGGACGGCATCCGCCATGCGCTGGAGCGAAACCTGCGCGAAGGTGAAATCGTCGCCGGAGGTTCGACCATCACCCAGCAGCTGGCCAAGAACCTGTTTTTTACCGGCGAGCGCGCGTGGTGGCGCAAGGCCCAGGAAGCGGCGGTCACCGTGATGCTCGAAACCATCATGAGCAAACGGCGCATCCTCGAAATCTACCTGAATGTCATCGAATGGGGCGAAGGCGTCTATGGCGCGGAGGCGGCGGCGCGCCATCATTACGGCATCAGCGCGGCGGCGCTGGACGCCGGGCAGGCGGCACGGCTGGCAGCCATCGTGCCCAGCCCGCGCCGCTACGGACCGGGGAGCAATACGGCTTACCTGCAGCAGCGCACCCAGACTATTCTTGCGCGCATGAACAGTGCGGCGATACCTCGATAACTGCCGAATTAATAACGATAAACCGGATGTCGCGAATTCACGGTGCGGGAATGCCGTCAGGGCGTGACAGGACGTGGTTGACCGGCCCCGGGCGTCAGCTTAATCTGCCCGGGCGTTTTCCCGTTTGGACAGACGGGAACCTGACCGCGGCGTCCGACCGCGGCATTCATGACAGGCATCGAGGGGATCAGGAGCGCCGCATCAGCGTGCGGCATCGGTTGTTGCTTTTTCAACGTGAGGATTGGACATGATTCAGCTCAATATCAACGGCCGCGCGCAGCAGATCGATGTCGAACCTGATACGCCGCTGCTGTGGGCCCTACGCGAGCAGGCCGGGCTTACCGGCGCCAAGTACGGCTGCGGAGTTGCCCAGTGTGGCGCCTGCACGGTACACCTCGATGGTGAAGCGGTTCGTTCCTGCGCAGTGCCGGTCAGCGCCGCGGCGGGCAAGCGCATCACCACGATCGAGGGACTCGCGTCCGGCAAGGCGCTGCACAAGGTGCAGAAAGCATGGGTTGATCATCAGGTGCCGCAGTGCGGCTACTGCCAGCCGGGCATGGTCATGGCGGTTGCCGCGCTGCTTGCCAAGAAGCCGAAGCCGACCGACGCCGACATCGATGCCAACATCACCAATATCTGCCGCTGCGGCACCTTCCAGCAGGTGCGCGAGGCAATTCACGCCGCCGCCAAGGCCTAGGAGACAGCGACATGGAAAAGATCAATCTGAATCGCCGTTCGTTCCTGGTCAGCAGTGCCGCCGCGGGTGGCGGTCTCGCACTCGGGCTGCAGTTGCCGTTCAGCGCGGCGGCCGCGCAGGCCGCAGGGACTGCACCTGAAATCAATGCCTGGGTGGTGATCAAACCCGATGATTCTGTCGTGATCCGCGTTGCGCGCTCGGAGATGGGCCAGGGCACGATCACCGGCCTCGCGCAGCTGGTCGTCGAAGAACTGGAATGCGACTGGTCGAAAGTCAGTACAGAATATCCGACGCCGGGCGAGAACCTGAAACGCAATCGCGTCTGGCAGAGTTTCTCGACCGGCGGCAGTCGCGGCATCCGTACTTCGCACGACTATGTGCGACGCGGCGGCGCTGCCGCACGCATGATGCTGATGCAGGCAGCCGCCGATCAATGGCAAGTGCCGGTCGGCCAGCTTTCGGTCAGCAAGGGCGTCATCACGCATGGAGCCAGCGGCCGCAAGGTGACCTACGGCAAGGTGGCTGCGGCCGCGGCGAAACTGTCGCCGCCCGACGTGAAAGCCATCAGGCTCAAGGACCCCAAGACATGGAAGGTCGCCGGCAAGCCGATGAAACGGTTCGGCACGGTCGACAAGGTGACCGGCCGTCAGGTCTACGGCGCCGACCTGAAGCTGCCTGGAATGGTCAACGCGACCATCATGGAGTGCCCGGTATTCGGCGGGAAACTGAAGGGTTTCGATGCCGCCAAAGTATCCGGCATGAAAGGCGTGAAGCAGGTGCTGCGCGTCGGCGATACCGCGGTTGCCGTCGTTGCGGACACCTGGTGGCATGCAAAGAAGGCGCTCGATGCGCTGCCCATCGACTGGGATTTCGGCAGCAACGCCAAGGTATCGAGCGCATCGATCGCTGAGACGCTCAAGGCAGGACTGGACGCGCCGCAGGCTTTCGTCGGCAACAAGGCGGGCGACATCCAGGCAGCGCTGGGCGGTGCGGCCAAGAAAATCGACGCGGTCTATTCCTATCCGTACCAGAACCATGCGCCGATGGAGCCGATGAATGCGACTGCTCGCTACACCCCGGACAGGTGCGAGGTGTGGGTGCCGACGCAGGACGGAGAGGCGTCGTTTGCAGCAGTGCTGGCGGCTTCTGGCCTGACCGCGGACAAGTGCGAGGTCTACAAGATCGATCTCGGCGGCGGTTTCGGCCGGCGCGGCGCCTTTCAGGATTATGTGAAGCAGGCGGTGCTGATCGCGAAGCAGATGCCGGGAACGCCGGTGAAGCTGCTGTGGACGCGCGAGGAGGACATGCGCCAGGGCCGCTACCACCCGGTCATGCAGTGCAAGCTCACCGGCAGCTTCGATTCCGCCAACAACCTCACCGGTTTGCACATGCGCCTGTCCGGGCAGTCGATACTGGCTTCGGTGCGTCCTGCCATCGTCGAAAAAGCCGGCGGCAAGGATCCGTTGACCTTCCAGGGCGTGGCCGAGAGCGGCGAGCATTCGATCGGTTACACTTTCCCGAACCTGCTGATCGATCACGCCATGCGCAACCCGCATGTGCCGCCCGGATTCTGGCGCGGCGTCAACATCAACCAGAACGCCGTATTCATCGAATGTTTCATGGACGAACTCGCGCATGCCGCGGGACAGGATCCTCTGGAGTTCCGTCGCAAATTCATGTCCAGTCATCCGCGCAATCTCGGCGTGCTGAATGCCGTTGCCGAGCGCATCGGCTGGACGAAACCCGCGCCCAAGGGGCGTTTCCGCGGTCTGGCGCAGATGAAGGCATTCGACAGCTTTGTCGCTGCCGCTTGCGAGATTTCTGTGGACAGCACCGGCAACAAGGTCAAGGTGCATCGCATCGTGGCAGCGACCGACCCGGGTTACGCGGTCAATCCGGCGCAGATCGAACGCCAAATCTCCGGTTCGTTCGTCTACGGCCTGTCCGCGCTGTTCATGCAGGAGTGCACGGTCAAGGATGGCCGCATCGAGCAGGACAATTTCCATACTTATGATTCGATGCGCATCGCGCAGATGCCCAAGGTCGAATGCATCATCATGCCGACCGGAGGGAAGGTTTGGGGCGGCATCGGCGAACCGACCATCTGCGTGGCGGCGCCGGCCGTGCTCAATGCCTATTTCAAGGCGACCGGGAAGCGCATGCGGTCGGTGCCGCTGAAGAACCACGGCATTGAGCTCGTTTGACCCGCACCGCCGCGATTTCCTGAAGACCGCCGGCCGCACGGCCGGCGGCGCCGGCGCGGCGGCACTGGCCATCCCCGCGCTGGCGACGCCGGAAGCGATGCGGGCGGCGTTGAAAACGATCACGGGTGGCGCTGCCCCGCGCCACGGGCGCGTCAGGCTGCAACTGCCGCCGCTGGTGGAAAACGGCAACTCGGTCGAGTTTTCGGTGACCGTCGACAGTCCGATGACGGAAACGGATTACGTTAAAGCCATACACGTATTCGCCGAGAAAAACCCCCAGCCGTACGTGATCAACGCCTATCTCGGACCGCGCGCAGGGCGTGCGCGGGTAACCACGAGAATGCGGCTGGCTGATTCGCAGACCGTGCATGCGGTCGCCGAAATGAGCGACGGCACTTTCTGGTCGGACTCGGTCAGCGTCGTGGTGACGCTGTCGGCATGCATCGGGGATCTCGTCTGATGGCCGATGCGATCATCAGCGTACCCGCGACCGCCCGGCGTGGCGAGGTTATCGAGATCAAGGCGCTGGTGCGTCATCCGATGGAAACCGGATTCCGCCACACGCAGACGGGGGAACGCATTCCTCGCAACATCATCACGAGCTTCGTCTGCCGCTACGAAGGCGTGGAAATCTTCCGTGCAACACTGCATCCCTCGATTACCGCGAATCCGCTGTTTTGGTTTTTTACCGTGGCAGCCCAAAGCGGGACTCTGGAGTTTCGCTGGACGGGCGATAATGGGTTTTCCTTGACTGAGACCGCGAAAATAGTTGTGTCGTGAATGGGCCTTAAGTCAGATCAAGGGCGCAGATTGGCGGACATGGTTTTTCTGAAAGGCGTCGCGGTACGCGGTGCGGCGTGCATAGCGTTACAGCTTGCCTTCGTCGCTTGCGTGGCGGCGTCCGACTGGATCGTGCCCTACCGGATCAGCAACGATGAAATTTCTGCCCCGCTTTCCAGTCATCCGGGTGATGCGGTGCGCGGCCGCGAGGTGTTTGTGGGCCGGGACGGGAACTGCCTGCTTTGTCATTCCGTCCCCGAAACGGGCACAAGATTCATGGGGAACCTCGGGCCTCAACTTTCAGGAATTGGAGCGCGCCTGAATGCCGGCCAGCTGCGCTTGCGGATCGTTGATTCGCAGCGCCTGAATGTCAATACCATAATGCCGCCGTATTACCGCACCGAAGGGCTGGAATCGGTGGCGGCAGCCTGGCAGGGGAGGCCCGCGCTGACAGCCCAGCAAATTGAAGATGTCATTGCTTATCTGCAGACCCTGCGATGACATATATTTTCTTGCGGACCCGGTTTGGTTTTGGTCGGTGCACATGTGCTGCTGCGCTGATCATGATCTTATGGGGCGGCGTGGTGGCTGCGGCTGAAATGCAGGGCGATCTTTCAGTAAGGTCCGGTATCGAATTTTCCAGCGAAGAAGTGCGTCGCATGCAGTCCGATGATTTCGCCAATCCCGGCATGCTGTGGGTGACGCGTGGTGAAAAATTGTGGAATGCCGTTGAGGGACGCAGCGGAAAATCCTGTGCCAGTTGTCACCGGGATGCGGCATCCGGCATGAAGGGCGTGTCGGTTCGTTACCCGCTGAAAGACAAGGGCACTGGGAAACTGCTCAATCTCGAGGCGCGCATCAACCAGTGCCGCGAAATGCGGCAAGGTGCGGAAGCCTATCCATACGAATCTGATGAACTGCTCGGGTTGACTGCCTATGTTGCGCATCAGTCACGCGGGCTGCCTCTGGCAGTCAGGGTGGATGACGGTAACCGCGAACATTACCGGCGCGGCAGGGAAATTTACTATCGCAGGCAGGGCCAGATGAACCTGGCCTGCATGCACTGCCATGAACGCAATGTCGGGCGCAGGCTGCTGTCGGAAACGATCAGTGAAGGCCATGGCAACGCCTATCCGATTTATCGCCTGGAGTGGCAGTCTGCCGGGTCGCTGCACCGCCGCCTGCGTTCCTGCTATTTCGGGGTGCGTGCCCGCTTGCCTGCGTTCGGTTCGGAGGAGCTCCTCGACCTCGAGTTCTATCTTGCGCAACGCGCCCGGGGCTTGCCGGTCGAAACACCCGGGGTCAGGCGCTGAGCTTTCAGATTTCGATCTGCGTACCGAGTTCGATCACCCGGTTGGTCGGCAGGTTGAAGTAGTCGACCACGCTGCTGGCATTGCGCGCCAGGGTTGCAAACAGCCGCTCCCGCCACAGCGCCATGCCGCTGCCGGTCACCGGAATCAGCGTTTCGCGGCTGAGGAAAAACGAAGTTTCCATGATCTCGAAATCCAGCCCTTGTTCGTGGCACAGCGCCAGCGCCTGCGGCACGTCGATGCGGTTTTTGAAGCCGAAACGCGTCCGGATGCGCCAGCAGCCGTTGCCCAGTGTTTCCACTGTCACGCGCTCATTAAACGGCACCCACGGCGCATCTTCGACAGTGACGGTGAGCAACACCACGCGTTCATGCAGCACCTTGTTGTGCGCGAGGTTGTGCAGCAGGGCGTGCGGTACCGCATCCGGATTGGCGACCATGAATACGGCGGTGCCCGGCACCCGGTGGGGCGGATATTTGAACAATGAAGCCAGGAATTCCTGCACCGGGATTGCGGAAGTCAGCAGGCGCTCGGCGAGGATGCGCCGGCCTCGCCACCAGGTGAGCATCAGCACGAACATCACTGCGCCCAGCGTCAGCGGGAACCAGCCGCCGCTGCTGATCTTGAGCAGGCTGGATGAGAAAAACGCGAGATCGACGACGATAAAAAAACCGGTGGCGGCGAGGCACAGCGCGAGGTTGTAGCCCCAGACATAGCGGATCACGAAAAACGTCAGGAAAGTGGTGATCAGCATCGTGCCGGTAACCGCAACGCCGTAGGCCGAAGCGAGGCTAGTTGACGAGCCGAAACCGGCGACGGCGGAAAGCACCACGGCCAGCAGGATCCAGTTCACCGCCGGCATGTAGATCTGGCCCATCTCCTTTGCCGAGGTCTGCAGCACGCTCATGCGCGGCAGGTAACCGAGCTGGATCGCCTGCCGGGTCAGCGAATAGGCGCCGGAGATCGTCGCCTGCGAGGCGATCACGGTGGCGGCAGTGGCCAGCGCCACCATCGGATACAAAGCCCACTGCGGATACAGCAGGTAAAAGGGATTGCTTGCGGCCTGCGGGTTCACCATCAACAGTGCACCCTGGCCCAGGTAATTCAATGCCAGTGCAGGGAACACCAGGCTGAACCAGGCGATGCGGATGGCCTCCTTGCCGAAATGGCCCATGTCGGCATACAGCGCTTCGGCGCCTGTGAATGCCAGCAGCACAGCACCGAGCACGATGAAAGAGGCCGCGCCATGCTGGGTCACGAAAGCGAAACCGTGCGCGGGGTTCAGCGCCTGCAGGATGAGGGGGGCCTGCAGTATGCCGTGGATGCCGGCCGCACCCAGCGCGAGAAACCACAGGATGACGATGGGACCGAACAGGGCGCCGACGCGCGCAGTGCCGTAACGCTGGAACGAAAACAGCACGATCAGCACGCCGATGGCGATCGGCAGCACCCAGGGTTTGAGGGCGGTGGTGCCGACTTCCAGGCCTTCGACCGCCGAGAGCACAGATATGGCCGGGGTCAGCACTGCGTCGCCGTAGAACAGCGCCGCACCGGCAAGGCCGGCGAACAGGATCGCCGCGTATTGGCGGGGATTGTTTTTGCAGGCGGAGCCGGCCAGCGCCAGCAGGGCCATGATGCCGCCTTCGCCCTTGTTGTGGGCGCGCATGATCAGCACCACGTATTTCAGCGACACCACCAGCATCAGCGCCCAGAGAATTGCCGAGATGCCGCCCAGGATGGTCGCGGTTTCCAGGGGGATGCCGTGGTCTACGGCAAAGGTTTCCTTGACGGCATAAAGCGGGCTGGTGCCGATGTCGCCATAGACGATGCCGAGGGCGGCGAGGGTAAGTGCTGCGCGGGACTGCTTCAGACGCGGATCGGTAGTATCCATGCCGGACTCCTTTCCTGTTGTTGGGAGTCACGGCATTCTGATGCTGCGGTGCACAAAATTCAAGCGGGAGCGAAAGTAATCACTCACATATTAACACCCTGTTTATATTACATAATAAAATCATATAGTTAAAACAAACATCCTGTAGCATTTCAGCATATGACGGCGGTCGTCACTGATGTCCGGGCAAGCTTCGCCATCCGCCGCCCAGCAGTTTCAATATCAGGAACACGACGAAAACCAAGCCGATGATGACCGCCAAGCGCTCCGGCCACGGGCCCAGCACATCGACAATGCTGGGGGTTTCCGGAATGGTGTCGCCCACGAAACCGTAATTGGCGCCCAGCAGCAGGTTGACTGGCAGGATGGCCAGCAGGTAAGCGAAGGTGGCAAGGCAGGCGTAGCGGAAGTCGTTCCAGCCGGGACGGTAGCCGCGGGCAAAATAATCGTGCAGCGCCACGGCGAGCAGGAAGCCGTGCTGCTGCCAGAACCCCCAGAACCAGATCGAAGCGGGCGGATCGGTGAGGCTGGGGGTGAGGATTGCCTGGGTCGACAGTCCGATGCCCCAGAAATAGACCAGCGTGCGTGCCCAGCGCCTTCGGGTCAGCAGCACCACCGACGCGAGTACAGCGGCGACATGGCACAGCTGCAGCGGCAGCGTGGTGCGCAGTTCGAGCGCTGGCGGGATGATCCACCACAGGTGTGCGGCGAACCAGATCGCGAGGTTGCTCCAGGCCAGCGCGCGCTCGAGCGGAGAAGGCCTGGCGGAGGCCGGCGTTTTCGGTGTGAGCACGATCCACGCCGCAATCAGCAGTCCGAGCGTGATGACCGCGAGCGCGTGGGTGGCTGTAAAGGCGCGAAAAGCGTCCTGGGGCATCGCTCAGCGATGACGGCCGGAAATCACCGTCGTGACCGCAACGCGGGGCGGGCGGCTAGCGCAGCCCGGCGTTGATCTTTTCCAGCGCCGCCGAGCCCGGGCACAGGTCCTTCGTACCGAGCTGGTTGAGCGGCGTGTCGACGGTCTTGATGTAGTGATGCAGATCGGCAGCCTCCGGCGACAGGTAGAGCAGGCCGGTGACGATCTCGCCGGCAGCGGCGCGTTCCTGCACGTAATTCATTGCCCGGATGCGGTCGGTGGGATCGTAATCCGGCGCCAGCTTGCGCAATCTGAGCATCGAACCGTCGTGCTGGGCGATGCTGATCACCTCACCAGGCGCGTAATCGGCGGTGATTTCCTCGCGCGACTCGATGAAGTCGAGGCGGTTGACCGCGGCATTGTGCTGGCGCACGTAATCGTAGGACTTGGTCGAGCCCTCGTGGTTGTTGAAGGCCACGCAGGGCGAAATGATGTCGATGAACGACGGTCCGGGGTGGCTGATCGCCGCCTTGATCAGCGGCACCAGCTGTTTCTTGTCGCCGGAAAAGGCGCGCGCGACGAAGGTCGCGCGCAGCAGCAGCGCCATGCCGACCAGGTCCACCGCCTCGTCGGGATTGAAAACCCCGCGCTTGGATTTCGAGCCCTTGGTGGCGGTGGCCGAGAATTGGCCTTTGGTGAGGCCGTATACGCCGTTGTTCTCGACGATGTAAACCATGTTGACGCCGCGGCGGATGCAGTGCGCGAACTGGCCCAGTCCGATCGAGGCCGAATCGCCGTCGCCCGAGACGCCCAAGTAGAGCAGGTCGCGGTTGGCGAGATTGGCGCCGGTCAGCACCGAGGGCATGCGGCCGTGCACGCTGTTGAAGCCGTGTGAATTGCCGAGGAAATAGTCCGGGGTTTTCGACGAGCAGCCGATGCCCGAGAGCTTGGCGACCCGGTGCGGCTGGATGTCGAGTTCCCAGCAGGCCTGGATGATCGAAGCCGATATGGAGTCATGGCCGCAGCCGGCACACAGCGTGGAGATCTTGCCCTCGTAATCGCGGCGGGTGTAGCCCGCGGCATTGGGGGCCAGCGACGGGTGGTGCAGTTTCGGTTTGGCGAGATAGGTCATGATGTTTCCGGGTCAGGATGCCTTCTTCAGCGGCACCACGGCGCGGGCGCCGGCGTGCTGGGAAATCTGGTCGACGATGAAGCGCGCGGTGATCGGCGTGCCGTCGTAATGCAGCACAGAAATCAGCCGCGAGGGATTGATCTTGCCGTCGTTGACCAGCAGGGTTTTCAGCTGGGCGTCGCGGTTCTGCTCGATCACGAACACCCAGGGGTGGGAACGCACGAAATCGTTGAGTTCGTCACCGAACGGGAAACCGCGCACCCGCAGCGCGTTGACGTGGATGCCCTTTTCGGACAGCACGTCCAGCGCTTCCTGCATCGCCGGGCTGGTCGAGCCGTAGAAAATTGCGCCGAATCGCGCCGGTTTTTCGGCGGGATAGAGCAGCGGTTTCGGCACCAGCGATTTCGCGGTATCGAACTTGCGCATCAGGCGCTGCATGTTGTCCACGTAATCCGGGCCGGCCTCGGAATACTGCGCGTAGCGGTTCTTGGTGGTGCCGCGGGTGAAATAGCCGCCCTTGGTCGGATGGGTGCCGGGATAGGTGCGGAACGGGATGCCGTCGCCATCGACGTCGAGGTAGCGCCCGAAATCGGCGCCGGCCTCGAGCCGGTCATGGGTCATCACCTTGCCGCGGTCGTATTCCTTGGTGTCGTCCCAGGCAAAGGGCCGGCACAGCCGGGTATTCATGCCGATGTCGAGGTCGGTCATCACGAACACCGGCGTTTGCAGGCGCTCGGCGAGGTCGAAGGCCTGCGCCGTGAGTTCGAAACACTCGGTCGGATCTTCCGGAAACAGCAGCACGTGCTTGGTGTCGCCGTGCGAAGCGTAGGCGCAGGCGAGGATGTCGGATTGCTGGGTGCGAGTCGGCATGCCGGTTGACGGACCGCCGCGCTGCACGTCGATCAGCACCACCGGGATCTCGGCGAAGTAGGCGAGCCCGATGAATTCGCTCATCAGCGAAATGCCTGGGCCGGAAGTCGCGGTGAAAGAACGCGCACCGTTCCAGCCGGCGCCGATGGCGATGCCGATCGAGGCCAGTTCATCCTCACCCTGGATGATCGCGTACTTGTTCTTGCCGGACCCGGCATCGACGCGGTGTTTCTTGCAGTAGGCCATGAAGGCTTCGGCCAGTGACGAGGACGGCGTGATCGGGTACCAGGCGCAGACCGATGCGCCGCCGTAGACCGCGCCCAGTGCCGCGGCGCTGTTGCCGTCGGTGAAAATGCGGTCGCCGACGCCATCCGACGGCTGTACGCGCAGGCCCAGCGGGCAGGGCAGGTTTTTCAGTGCATAGTCGCGGCCGAGGTGCAGGGCCTTGACGTTGGACTGCAGCAGGGCTTCCTTGCCCTTGTATTGTTCCGAGAACAGCTGCTCGATGACCTTGGGGTCGATCTCGATCAGTGCCGACAGCGCACCGACGTAGATGATGTTCTTGAACAGCTGGCGCTGGCGCGGATCACTGTAGGTCGAATTGCAGATTTCGGTCAGCGGCATGCCGATAGGCGTCACGTCATCGCGAAATTTCGATTTCGGCAGCGGTTTGGTGTTGTCATAGAACAGGTAGCCGCCGGACTCGATTTCCTTGACGTCGTTGTCCCAGGTCTGCGGGTTCATTGCCACCATCAGGTCGACGCCGCCGCGGCGGCCCTGGTAGCCCTTCTCGTTGATCCGCACCTCGTACCAGGTCGGCAGGCCCTGGATGTTCGACGGGAAAATGTTGCGCGGGCTGACCGGCACGCCCATGCGCAGGATGGATCTTGCGAACAGCTCGTTGGCGGAGGCGGAGCCCGAACCGTTGACGTTGGCGAACTTGACGACGAAGTCGTTGACGGCAGTGATGGATGTCATGGTGTAAGTGGTGTTTTCAGGCGGCTTTGCGCTGCGGCTTGCGGCAGCCCGGGCCGGCGTGGGTCATCTTGACCAGGTATTTCTGCATGTCCCAGGCGCCGGTCGGGCAGCGTTCGGCGCACAGCCCGCAGTGCAGGCACACGTCCTCGTCCTTGGCCATGATGCGGCCGGTCATGCGCAGCTTGTCCGACACGTAGAGACCCTGGTCCGGGTGCAGCGAAGGTGCGGTCAGCTGCCGGCGCAGCTCGGCTTCCTCGGCATCGGGGGTGAAGGTGATGCAGTCCATGGGGCAGATGTCGACGCAGGCGTCACACTCGATGCACAGCCTCGGCGTGAATACCGTCTGCACGTCGCAGTTCAGGCAGCGCTGGGCTTCGGCAAAGCCGGTCTTGGCGTCAAAGCCGAGTTCGACCTCGACCTTGATGTTCTTCAGTGTCAGCTTCTGGTCCTGCCACGGTACCTTGTTGCGCAGCGCAGCCGAGATGTCGTTGTCGTAGCTCCACTCGTGAATGCCCATTTTCTGGGAAATCACGGTGACTGCCGGCAACGGGCGGTCCGTGAGTTCTTCTCCGGCGAACATCTTGTCGATGGACACCGCGGCTTCATGGCCGTGGGCCACAGCCCAGATGATGTTCTTCGGTCCGAAGGCCGAGTCGCCGCCGAAAAACACTTTCGGGTTGGTCGACTGGAAGGTCACCTTGTCGACCACCGGCATGTTCCATTTGTCGAATTCGACGCCCGCGTCACGCTCGATCCAGGGAAAGGCGTTTTCCTGGCCGATGGCCACCAGCACGTCGTCGCACTCGACCAGCTGATCGGGTTCACCCGTGGGTACCAGCTTGCGCCGGCCCTTGTCGTCGTATTCGGCCTTGACCTTCTCGAACACCATGCCGGTCAATTTGCCGTTTTCGATCCTGCACGACTTGGGCACCATGAAGTTGAGGATGGGGATGCCTTCGTGGATCGCATCTTCCTTTTCCCACGGGCTGGCCTTCATCTCGTCGTAACCCGAACGCACGATGACCTTGACGTCCTCGCCGCCGAGGCGTTTGGCCGAACGGCAGCAGTCCATCGCGGTGTTGCCGCCGCCGAGCACGATGACTTTTTTGCCGATCTTCTCGATGTGGCCGAACGACACGCTCGCCAGCCAGTCGATGCCGAGATGGATGTTTTTTGCACCTTCGGTGCGACCGGGCACGTCGAGGTCGCGACCACGCGGCGCGCCGGTGCCGACAAACACCGCGTCGTAGCCTTCGGCCAGCACTTTTTTCAGGCTGTCGATGCGCGTGCCGGTCTTGACCGTGATGTTGCCGATGCCGGTGATGTAGCCGACTTCCTCGTCGATCACCGATTCGGGCAGGCGGAAACGCGGCACCTGCGAGCGCATGAAACCGCCGGCCTTGGGGTCGGCTTCGTAGATCGTGATGTCATAGCCCAGAGGCGCGAGATCGCGCGCCACGGTCAGCGAGGCAGGACCGCCGCCGATGCAGGCGATGCGTTTGCCGTTTTTCTGCTTCGGCGCCTTCGGCATGCGCTGCGCTACATCGTCCTTGTTGTCGGCGGCGACGCGTTTCAGGCGGCAGATCGCCACCGGTTCCGGCTTCGGGCCGTCTTCGTGCGCGGTCGGCTTGCGCATCTCGACGTTGCCTTCCTCGACGCGGCCGCGGCGGCAGGCCGGTTCGCAGGGGCGATCGCAAGTACGACCCAGGATTCCGGGGAACACATTCGAGTTCCAGTTGACCATGTAGGCATCGCTGTAGCGGCCTGCGGCGATCAAGCGGATGTATTCGGGGACGGGAGTGTGAGCCGGGCAGGCCCACTGACAATCGACAACTTTATGGAAGTAATCGGGGTGCGCGATATCAGTCGGTTTCAACAAAAGCTCCGTTGCAGGTGTCGCCACATCTTGTTGTTTTTATTTGTCTATTTCGGCCCCCGGCGGACTGGGCGAAAAGTGTCGCAAATACTACGCCTTTGAGGCAGGGAAAAAAAGGGCAATTTATGGTGCTGTCAGAGGGGAAATCAACGGAATCGGGATGCACTGTTGCGCACTTGCTTCATCGCCATCGACGGAGGTCAGTGACCATGACGTGAAGGCGGTTTTGTACGCCTGACGGCGGCGGCGCTGCAAGATGTCCGGCGATCAGATATAACTGATTGTTTTTAATAATTTAATTAATATTTTGCGGCGTCACGGGGTTTTGTTATGCGGCCTGCAGGTTGGCAACAGCCGGGGTTGACTGCTCGCCTGCAGCCGGCATGAAACTGTCGGCACGGGCCAGAGCCCATGCCGAAGCGAAGCGCGGATCCGCGTGACCTTCCAGCAAGGCGCCGGGGACCAGCGGCGGATATATCTGCGCAAAACTCTCGACCCGGTTGGGCGCTACGCGCCGCCACAGATGATCCAGGGTGAGCTGGCCGGGATGCTGCAGTCCTGCCGCGGCGATGACCTCCGCCAGTGCCTTGAGCGTGGACTGATGAAAACGAAACACGCGCTCGGCCTTGTCATCGACGACCAGCGCGCGCTGGCGGAACGGATCCTGCGTCGCGACACCGGTCGGACAGCGGTCGGTATGACAGCTTTGCGCCTGGATGCAGCCGACCGCGAACATGAAGCCGCGCGCCGCGTTGCACCAGTCCGCGCCCAACGCCATCACCCGCGCGATGTCGAACGCGGAAGTAATCTTGCCGGCGGCGCCGATGCGGATGTGCTGACGCAGGTTCAGTCCGACCAGGGCGTTGTGGGCGAAGGTCAGGCCGTCGCGCAGAGGCATGCCGATGTGGTCGACGAATTCCAGCGGTGCCGCGCCGGTGCCGCCTTCGGTGCCGTCGATGACGATGTAATCCGGCTTGATGCCGGTCTGCAGCATGGCCTTGCAGATTGCCAGGAATTCCCAGGGATGGCCGATGCACAGCTTGAACCCGGTTGGTTTGCCACCGGACAACTGCCGCAGCGTTGCGACGAAATGCAGCAGCTCCACCGGCGTCGAGAATGCTCGGTGCCGCGGCGGCGAGATGCAGTCAACACCCAGGGGGATGCCGCGTGTGGCGGCGATTTCCGGCGACACCTTGGCTGCCGGCAGCACGCCGCCGTGACCGGGTTTCGCGCCCTGCGACAGTTTGATCTCGATCATCCTGATCTGGTCGGCACGTGCGGTTTCGGCAAAACGCTCAGGGGAAAACGTTCCGTCATCGTTGCGGCAACCGAAATAACCGCTGCCGATTTCCCAGATCAGGTCGCCGCCGTGTTCGCGGTGATAAGGGCTGACGCCCCCCTCTCCGGTGTCCTGGGCGAAGCCGCCCAGCCTGGCGCCCTTGTTCAGCGCGCGCACCGCGTTGGCGCTCAGCGCGCCGAAACTCATTGCCGAGATGTTGAATATCGACGAGGAATAGGGACGCGCGCAGTCGGGACCGCCGATCATGACCCGGAACGGCTTGTCAGCCGGCTCGCACGCGGCGACCGAGTGGCTCAGCCATTCAAAGGCGGTGTCGTAGACGTCTAGCTGGGTGCCGAACGGCACCTTGTCAAGCTGCCCCTTGGCGCGCTGGTAGACGATCGCCCGCTTCTTGCGCGCGAACGGGGTGCCGGTCGAATCGTCCTCGAGAAAATACTGGCGGATTTCGGGTCTTATCTGTTCGAGCAGGAACCGGAAATGCGCGGCGATCGGATAGCTGCGCAGGACGCTGTGTCGTGTCTGCAGCAGATCGTGCAGGCCCAGCAGCACCAGCGATCCTGCCACGGCGAACGGAATCCAGAACAGGCGCCATTCCTGGACCAGCACGAGCGAAACCGCCGCCATGGCAATCGCCAGCGTCAGCACGGCGTAACGCCGGCGGAAAGGCAGCATCATGAATTGCATCATTGTTGTTCCCGGCGGGCACGGCAGGGGGCGTTCTTGCGGCGCCGAACAATGTAACCCGCGGGGGATTAAGGATTTATGACGGTCGCGGCAGCGGGTTCAGCAGGCGGCACCGGCACAGCGCGCGCCGGTGATCATGCGCAGGATCGCGCCGTACTGCGCGGCGGTGATGCGCCGCCGCGGTTGCGACCGGTCACCACCCGGCCGCGGATCGACCTTGTGGGCAACCACCATGTCGAGCCGCGGAATCACCGTGATGTACTGGCCGCCCAGTCCGCGTGCGGTGTATGCGCCGGCCATGACATCGGATGAATCCGGGGCCGGCGTGTCCCATGTCCACCACATGTGGCCATAGCCCCAGCGTTCACCGCTGCCGAACCGGCGGCGGCGCTCGGGGATCAATTCGTCGTAGGGGGTGACCACCCGCGTAATTCTGGCGCTCCATCCCGCGGGCATGACCTGCGTGTCCTGCCAGCGACCCTCGCGCAGCATCAGCAGGCCGAGGCGCGCCATGTCGCGGGTCGACAGATGCAGGTGATAAGCGAGGTGGCGTGAGCGCGCGCGATTGCCGGTCTTGCGCTGCAGCGCGCGGTGGAAATCCTGCATGCCCAGGGGTTGCGCGAGATCGGTCCCGAAAGCGTCGTAGATGTCGCGTTTGGCGAGTTGTTCAAACACCGCGCCGGCGGCGTTGAAATCCCAGTTGTTGTAGAGGTGTTTCGTGCCCGGCGCCACGCTTCCGCGTTCCGGTGCATGCGCGGTGTCGTCACCGGAATTCGCCGCCGGGTGGTAGATGCCGGAGCGCGCAGTCAGCAGGTGTTCGACGGTTGCCTGTTTCTCGGCTGGGGATAGTCCTCCGATGTCATCGAAACCGATGTCCGCCAGTGTGCGGTCGAGTCTGATCTTGCCGTCGTGTACATACTTGCCGTAAAGCATCGCCAGCACGCTTTTGCGCGCCGAGGCGAGCACGCTGACATGCGCCGGGTCGCCGTATTCGAACAACACGCGGCCGCCGGTGATGACCATCAGCGCGGTGGTGTCCAGGGACTCGACGAAATTGCGCAGCGCG
>JBFWOE010000003.1:0-70159 GCA_050250695.1 Burkholderiales bacterium | reverse complement strand
GGCGCGGCTGCAGATCGCATTGTCGGAAACGGTGATCGAGGGCATAAAGACCAACGTGCCCCTGCACCAGGAGCTGGTGCGCGATACTGCTTTCCAGCGCGGCGGCACCAGCATCCATTATCTTGAAGAGCGGCTGGCCAAGCTGACCCGCGCCGAGTAACGCGGCGGCAGAGCGCCCGTCTGAATGAGCCATGCCCTGGTTGTGCGCGACACTGCAGATTGATGAGTCCGGTGTTGAGACGCTGGCCGATGCCCTGCTCGATGCCGGTGCGCTGGCGGTGGACGTGAAGGACGCCGCGGCCGGCACAGCGGAGGAGGCGCCGATCTATGCCGAACCCGGTGAAGCGCCTGCTGCTGGATGGCACCGCAACCGGGTCGGCGCATTGTTCGCCGTTGATGCCGATCTTTATACGGTGATTCCGCAGGCGTTGCGCGCGGCCGGCCTGGGAGATACCGCGGCATTCAGCATCGAGCGCGTCGAGGACGCCGACTGGGTGCGTCTGACGCAGAGCCAGTTCCGGCCGCTGCAGATCACGTCCCGCCTGTGGGTGGTGCCGAGCTGGCACACTCCGCCGGATCCCGCGGCAATCAACATTGTTCTCGATCCCGGGGTTGCTTTCGGCACCGGCGCGCATTCCACGACGCGGCTGTGCCTGCGCTGGCTGGACGCCGTAGTGACTCCCGGCGCCGACGTACTCGATTACGGCTGTGGTTCCGGCATACTCGCGATCGCGGCGATGCGGCTGGGGGCCGCGAGTGCCCGCGGCGTCGACATCGATCCGCAGGCCCTGCTCGCCGCGCGTGGCAATGCGGCACAGAACCGGGTGGCCGCGACATTCATTGCCGCCGAAGATGAAACCGTGGCCCCGGCGCGGATCGTTGTCGCGAACATACTGGCCAATCCGCTGACCGTGCTCGCGCCGCTGCTGGCGCGGCTGACGCTGCCCGGCGGATTTATTGCGCTGTCGGGCATACTGGCCGAACAGGCTGATGCCGTGATCAATGCCTACGCTGCGGATTTCGGCATGCAGCTTCAAGCTGAAGACGAAGGCTGGGTTCTGCTGACCGGTGTACGCAAGGATTGAAGGTGCATTGGTCGTGCGGAACGATGGTGTTTCGAGGTCAGCAGCCATGCCGGACGTGCGGAAATCCGGTTTTTCGGAAGCCGCTTAGCAGGTAGAGTAGCGCCCATGCCTTTGATCACCCGCTGCGCGCATTGCCATACCGTGTTCCGCATTACGGCTGAACAGCTGCAGGCCCATGGCGGGCAGGTGCGCTGCGGCCGCTGCATGCAGGTATTCAACGGGCTTGCCGCGTTGTCCCCGGATGTTGCGATAGCCCCAGCGCCGGTGGTCGAGCCGCCGCCCGCGGGACCGGCAGCGGCAGTTGTTGCCGACCCCCCGGGTGCCGCAGCAACACCGGAGGCGGCAGTGCCGGCAGCGACCGCGGAACTGTCGTCGCTCGCTGACGCCGTGATCGAACCCCTGGCGGAGCCCCCGGAAGAACCGCAGTCGGCAGCTGAACCGGAGCCGGCCGAATTTGCCGGGCCGATGCCACTGCATGCGCCGGAACCGGCACCAGCCAGCGCCGGGGCCGAAGAAAATCCGTTCCTGCGTGAAGAGCCCGCGCCACCAGCCCCTGCACCGCGTCGCGTACTGGTGGGGGCAGCCTGCCTGCTGCTGCTGATCGGGCTGGCGGCGCAGGTGGTGTATTTCTATCGCGGCGAAATTGCCGCGCGCCACGGCCCGGCCCGGGCATGGTTGGCAGCGGCGTGCGCGGAACTCGGCTGCACCGTGGAACTGCCGCAGCGTCCGAAATCGCTGCTGATCGAAGCTTCCGATCTGCAATCCATCGATCCGGCGCGGCCGGACCGCATCCAGTTGACCGCGACGTTGCGCAACCACGCGCCCCATGATGTTGCCTATCCTGCGCTTGACCTGGTGCTGACCAACGCCAATGACCATACGCTGGCCCGGCGCATATTCCTGCCGCATGAATACTTGGGCAGCGGGCGCGACCCGCACGCGGGCATCGCCGCTAACGCGGAACTGACCGTACGCATGGGCTTGGAGACGGGCAACCTCGGCGCAGCGGGATTCCGGCTGGCCGTGCTGCCCGCACGGTAACATTATAAGCATTTGTTTTTTTTGATAAAATTCGCAATCCATGGAGTCGTGATGAGCACACCGGAACATTTGAAATACACCGCCAGCCACGAGTGGGTGCGCCGTGAGTCCGACGGTACAGTCACCATAGGCATTACCGATCACGCTCAGGAAATGCTCGGCGACGTGGTGTTTGTCGACAATCCGGCGCCGGGCCGCAAGCTCAGGCAGGGAGAAGAATGCGGGGTGATCGAATCGGTGAAGGCGGCCGCGGACATTTACGCGCCGGTATCCGGCGAGATTGTTGCCGCCAATGCCGAACTGGGCGATGCTCCGGAGAAAGTGAATCAGGATCCATATTCGGCATGGATGTTTCGCATGAAACCCGGTGACCCGGCCGAAATCGACGCACTGCTGGACGCTGCGGCATACCAGAAAATCGCCGAAGCAGAAAAAAACTGAGCGGCAACCGGACGTGCACAGCAGTGCTCCAGGGCACTGGTCATCTCTATCGTCGTCATTCCCAACCTTCAATAACAAGGAGTTCGTCATGCCTTCCGTCACCCTCGCCGGGAACCCGATCACGGTTGCCGGCAATTTCCCGAAAAAAGGCGATACCGCGCCGGATTTCACGCTGACTGCCAAGGATCTGAAAGAAACCGGGCTCAAGGATTACGCCGGCAAACGCAAGGTGCTGAACATCGTGCCCAGCCTGGACACGCCGGTGTGCCAGGCGTCGACGCGCACTTTTAACGCGGAAGCCACAAAACTAGGCAATACTTCGGTGCTGGTGATCGCCGCCGACCTGCCGTTTGCAATGGGCCGGTTCTGCGGGGCGGAAGGACTCAACGACGTGGTCACGCTGTCGACATTCCGCAACCGGGACTTTCACGGCAAGTACGGTGTCGATATCCAGGACGGCCCGTTGCGCGGATTGACCGCGCGCGGCGTCGTCGTGCTCGACGAAAACAACAAGGTACTGCACGCCGAGCTGGTTCCGGAAATCAAGCAGGAACCCGACTATGCCGCCGCGCTGGCGGCATTGAAATAAATGACATGGTGCCGGTGCGGCCGGGCGCAATGCCCTGCTTGCATCGGATGAAGAACGGGGAGCATGGCGGCATGGACGGCACACAACCCACCGAAAGCCCGCACAAGGGCAAAACCGGGATCAGGCGCGTCTGGAATGCATTTTTTTATTCCATCGCCGGCCTGCGCGCCGCTTATCGTCATGAGGACGCTTTCCGGCAGGAGGTGCTGCTCGCGGTAATGCTGATACCCACCGCACTGTTCCTGCCGGTGAGCGGTACCGGCAAGGCGCTGATGATCGGTGCCGTGCTGCTGGTGCTGATCGTCGAATTGCTGAATTCGGCGGTCGAGGCGGCGGTGGACCGCATCTCGCTGGAGAACCATGCGCTGGCGAAGCGTGCCAAGGACATAGGCAGTGCAGCGGTGATGCTTTCGCTGTTCAATGTAGTGCTGGTCTGGGGACTGGTGCTGCTGGCCTGACCGGGGCGCAAGCCCATGGTTTGTCTCGTAAATTTCACAAATATTTCACTGTAGATTCGCATTCGGGGATCACGATGCGCGTCATGGACGGCGCCGACATCGTGTTGCAGCACTATCCGGCCGCGGCGCGCAAACTGCGCGTGGCCATGGTTACCGAAACCTACCCGCCTGAAATCAACGGTGTGGCGATGACCATGGGGCGCATCGTCAGCGGACTGCAGTCGCGTGGACATACGGTACAGCTGGTGCGTCCGCGCCAGCATCCGGGCGAGCGTCCGGCGATGCAGCCGCAGTTCGAGGAAGTCCTGCAGCGTGGGATGCCGATTCCCCGCTACGATGCGCTGAAGCTTGGGTTGCCGGCAAAACAGGCGCTGACCCGGCTGTGGGCGAGGCATCGTCCCGATATCGTGCATGTGGTCACCGAGGGCCCGCTGGGCTGGTCCGCGCTGGCCGCTGCGGCCAAGCTCAGGCTGCCGGTCACTACCGATTTTCATACCAACTTCCACAGTTACAGCGCTCACTACGGCGTCGGCTGGCTGAAGACACCGATCACCGCGTATCTGCGCAAATTCCACAACAAGGCGCTGAGCACGCTGGTGCCGACGGAGAGCCTGCGCCTGGAGCTGGCTGCCCTGGGTTTCCGCAACCTGCAGGTGGTGGCCCGCGGGGTGGATACTGCGTTGTTCAATCCAGAACGACGCAGTTCCGCGCTGCGCGCGGAATGGGGGGTGCACGATGAACGCCCCGTCGCCCTGTACGTGGGGCGCCTTGCGCCGGAGAAAAACCTGGCGCTGGTCCTGCGTGCCCATGCGGCGATGAGCGTAGCCCGGCCGGAGTTGCGGCTGGTACTGGTCGGCGACGGTCCCGAACGCGCCCGGCTTGAACGCGACAATCCGCAACTGGTGTTTGCCGGCATGCGCACCGGCGAGGATCTTGCCGCGCATTACGCGTCAGCCGACATATTCCTGTTTCCGAGCATGACCGAGACTTACGGCAACGTCACGGTGGAGGCCATGGCCAGCGGGCTGGCGGTGGTGGCGTATGACTATGCCGCTGCACAACAGCACATCCGCCATGCGGTCAACGGGCTGCTGGCGCCGTTTGGTGCCGCCGATGATTACGTGCAGCTTGCTGTTGCCCTCGCCGGCGATCCGTCGCGGATCGGGCTGTTGGGAAAAAATGCGCGCGCAACCACTGCGAAACTCGACTGGTCATGCATAGTGACAGAGTTCGAGCAGGCCCTGCTGACCCTGGCCGAGGACGCACCGGGTCCGGAGGCCGGGATCCATGCCGTCGCCTGAGATGGCCAGGCAACGGCTTTAGCAGCGGTTTCTATTTCTTCAGGGCGTCGCGGATTTCGCGCAGCAGCACGATGTCCTCCGCCGGCGCTGCGGGAGCCGCCGGCGCCTCTTCTTCCTTGCGCTTCAGGCGGTTGATGGCACGGATCAACATGAATACCGCAAAAGCAACGATGACAAAGCTGATGCAGGTGTTGATGAACATGCCGTAGTTGAACGTCACCGCCCCGGCCTTCTGCGCGGCATCCACCGTCAGGTAAGGGCCGGCGGTGGTGCCCTCGCGCATCACCAGGAAAAGATTGGAAAAGTCGACCTTGCCGAGCAGCAGTCCGATCGGCGGCATGATGACATCCTTGACCAGTGACTCGACGATCTTGCCGAATGCCGCGCCGATGATGATGCCGACCGCCATGTCGACAACATTGCCGCGCATCGCGAATTCCTTGAACTCCTTGAGCATGTGGGGTCCTCTCTGACTTATCCGGGGTTGTATTGTGCCCGCCGCAGATTATGTATCAACCGCGCGTCGGGCACCATGCCGTCGCCGCCCGGCGACGGCAGGGCGCGTTGGTATAATCCGCGATCCCCTTTAAGGCGAAATCCGATGTCCATATTGATCTGCGGTTCGATGGCGTACGACACCATCATGGTGTTCCGCGACCGGTTCCGGAATCACATACTTCCGGACCAGTTGCACATACTCAACGTGGCTTTTCTGGTGCCCGACATGCGGCGCGAGTTTGGGGGTTGCGCCGGGAATATCGCCTATACGCTGCAGATGCTCGGCGGCGATGCGCGCATCATGGCCACCGTCGGTGATGATTTCGCGCCGTACGACGACCGCCTGCAGCGTCTTGGCCTCGTGCAAGACCATATCCGCAGCGTCCCCGGCAGCTTTACCGCGCAGGCGTTCATTACCACTGATCTCGACGATAACCAGATCACCGCCTTCCATCCGGGAGCGATGAATCATGCCCACGAGAACCATGTCGGCGACGCCAAGGGCATCAGGCTGGGCATAGTTGCACCGGATGGCCGCGAAGGCATGCTCCAGCACGCACGCGAGTTTCACGAGGCCGGCATACCGTTCATATTCGACCCCGGTCAGGGGCTGCCGATGTTCAGCGGCGCGGAACTGACGGAATTCGTGCGGCTTGCGCAATATGTCACGGTCAACGACTACGAAGCGCAGATGCTGCAGGAGCGCACCGGGCGGAAACTTGAGGAACTGGCGAAACTCGTCGATGCCATCGTGGTCACATTGGGTGCACGCGGTGCTGTGGTGCATGCCGGGGGTCAACAGATCGAAATTCCAAGCGTTAAACCCGAAGCGGTGCTTGATCCGACCGGGTGCGGTGATGCTTTCCGGGCTGGGTTGCTCTATGGGCTGGCAGCCGGTGTCGACTGGGCGTTGAGCGGACGCCTCGCTTCGCTGATGGGTTCGCTGAAGATTGCCAGCCGCGGCGGCCAGAACCACCGGTTCGGCCGCGACGAAGCCGCGGACCGCTTCAAAGAGGCATTTGGCATGAAATTGTGGTGACAGGAGGTTTTCCATGGGCATGCGGTTGAATGCTGCGGCAATACTGGTTTTTTCGGCGATCCTCGCCGGTTGCGCTCCCGGCCTGGGCAGCGGCAGCTATACCCGCGACGAAGCGCGTCGCGAGCAGAACGTGCGCATGGGCGTCGTTGAAAGCGTGCGCCCGGTGCAGATCGAAGGTACGCGCAGCGGTATCGGCCCGGCCGCCGGAGCGGTGATCGGGGGTGTGGCCGGCAGCACGGTCGGTCGCGGCCGCGGTTCCACGGTGGGTACGGTGCTTGGGGGTGTGGCCGGCGGCGTGGCCGGCCAGGCAGCGGAGGAGTTCGGTACCCGGCGCACCGGCGTTGAAGTGACAGTGAAGCTGGATCGCGGCGGTCTGGTGGCCATCGTCCAGGAAGCCGATGAAACCTTCAAGGCAGGAGACCGTGTGCGCATCCTGTCCGACGGGCGCACTTCGCGCGTAACGCACTGAATCCCAACGCCGGCAGTAACCGATTTTTCACTGTTTCTTAACCTTGGTGTAACCGGGCCGCATTAGCCTGTCTGCCGTCATTCACGGACGGAGGCAGACGCGATGCTCGACCATACCCGGGAGCAAACCGATGGGCGCGGCCATGCCCCCGCTCTGGCGGTTTCCTTTGCTCGCAGCGACATGGAGATCCTCGAGGCCCAGCGCCTGCGTTACAGGATATTTGCCGAAGAGATGGGCGCCCGCGTGCCGGGGGCGGCCATGGGCATTGATTGTGACCAGTACGACGCCCATTGCGAACACCTGCTGGTGCGCGACACCGGCACCGGTGAGGTCGTCGGTACCTACCGGTTGCTGTCCGGATTGCGTGCGCGACAACTGGGAAAATTTTATGCGGACGGCGAATTCGACCTGACCCGGCTGCGGCACCTGCGGGACACTACTGTAGAGATCGGCCGTTCCTGCGTGCACCCGGATTACCGCAGTGGTGCAACCATTGCGCGCTTGTGGTCCGGTCTTGCCGAATACATGGCGCAGCACCGAATGCAGTACCTGATGGGCTGCGCGTCGTTGAGCATGGCAGATGGCGGATATCTGGCCGCGAATGTGTACCGGCGTCTCGCGCGCACCGGCCTGTCACCACGCGAATACCGCGTATTTCCGAAGTGTGCGCTGCCGATTGCCGCGCTGGAAAGCAACGTGGAGGCCGCTCCACCGCCCCTGGTGAAGGGATACATACGCGTCGGCGCCTGGGTCTGCGGCGCACCGGCCTGGGATCCGGACTTCAACACTGCCGACCTGCTGATGCTGTTGCCGATGTCGCGCATGGATGCGCGTTACGCCCGTCATTTTCTGAAGAATTGATGGCCGGCGCGCTGCAGGCCCCTATAATCGCCGCCATGAGCGGCCGGGGCATATTGCTGGGCAGGCGGAACGTGCGCATCACGCGTGTTGCGCTGCACCTGATGCATGGCGTGGTGACCATCGCATTCGCTTTTCCGTTTTTTTCGCCTTTGCGGCGCAATGCCGCCATCAGGCGCTGGTCGCAGCAATTGCTGGATATCGTCGGCGTGCGTTTGCGTGTTCATGGGCAACCCCCGCAACGGGGAGGAGGCCCGGCGATGGTGGTTGCCAATCACGTTTCCTGGCTGGATATATACGTAATCAATGCCGTATCGCCGGTGCGTTTTGTCGCCAAATCCGAAATACGCCGCTGGCCGGTTATCGGCTGGCTGAGCATGAAAACCGGGACCCTGTTCATCGAGCGATCACGCCGTCGCGATACGGCGCGTATAACCGGGCTGGTATCCAACGCGCTGCTGGCTGGTGAGGTCTGCGCGGTATTCCCTGAGGGCACTACGACCGATGGCAGTCAGGTGCTGCCGTTTCACAGTTCGCTGCTGCAGCCGGCATCGATTGCCGGTGCCGAAGTCTATCCGGTTGCCCTGCGTTTCGAACGTGCCGACAACACCTTATGCACCGAAGCCGCCTATGACGGTGACAAGTCGCTGTGGCAAACCCTGCGGGATATTGTGGCGCAGCCGGTCATCCATGCGCATGTCTGGTTTCTCGATCCCGTGAGTGGCAGGGGCGCTGACCGCCGCACGCTTGCCCGTTCCACCCACCAGGCTATTGCCCGCCGCCTCGCGACCTGACCGATTCGCAGCCGCACTGGAAAACGCAACGGTCTTCCAGCCGCACCGCGGTGAGCCGGCGGCCCCAGACGCAGCCTGAATCGAGCCCGAGTATGTCCCGGCGCAGTTTGAGGCCCAGCGCGGCCCAGTGGCCGAACACCACCGGGGTTTCGCTGCTCGCGCGTGCCGGCACATCGAACCATGGAAAATAACCGGCCGGCGCGCCGTCGAGCCCGGTCTTGTGGGTGAATTCCATGGCGCCGTCGGACGTGCACAGGCGCAGCCGCGTCATTGCGTTGACAATCACCCGCAGCCGGTCGTAACCAGCGAGTTCCTCGTGCCACTGCGCCGGGGTATTGCCGTACATGTGGCGCAGAAACTCGCCGTAGTCGGGACCCTGCAGTGCGGCCTCGACTTCATGCGCCAGTGCAAGCGCCTGCGCAATGCTCCACTGCGGCAGCAGGCCGGCATGCACCATGGCGTAGCCTTCGCCCGCGTGCATCAGGCGCTGCCGGCGCAACCAGTCCAGCAATTCTTCGCGGTCCGGCGCCGCGAGGAGTGCATCCAGCGTGTCGTCGCGATGCGGCTTGCGCACGCCGGCCGCTACGACCAGCAGGTGCAGGTCGTGGTTGCCGAGCACTGCAACAACACGATCCCCCAGTCCGCGCAGGTAACGCAGCACTTCCAGCGATTGCGGACCGCGATTGACCAGGTCGCCGACCAGCCACAGGTGGTCGTGCAGAGAATCGAAACCGGCGGTATCGAGCAGCCGCCGCATTTGATCGTAGCAGCCCTGGATGTCGCCGATCGCGTAGGTGGCCATTGTACGGAGTGAAGAGGGACGCTCAAACAACAAGGGCGCAGCAATGCTGCGCCCCAAGATTATGCATGAACGCTGCGGATTACTTCGCGAGTCCGGTCAGGTAATCCACCGCGGCCTTGATGTCGGCGTCGGCCAGGCTGGCGTTGCCGCCTTTCGGCGGCATGGCACCCTTGCCCTTGATGACTGCGGCATACAGCGCGTCATTACCGGCTTTCAGGCGCTGTGACCATGCTGCCTTGTCGCCGGCTTTCGGCGCGCCGGCAACACCGGTGGCGTGGCAGGCCATGCAGGCGGTGTCGTAGACGCTTTTGCCTTTTCCCGGGCTACCGCCGGCCGCCGGCGCGGTAGCCGCCGGGGCGGCAACCGATGCCACGGGTTCTGCCGCGGGGATGGGGGCATTGGGGTCCACCACCACCGAACCCGCCGGCTTGATGCGTTTGGCAACCGCCTCTTCTTCAGCAGCGGTGGCTGCCGCCGGCCTTTTGCCGCCGGTGGCGAGTTGCGCCAGCATCACGATGATCACGACCGGGACAATAAAAGCAAGCAGAACGACAATGATCAGCTGTTTCGGAGTCTTGATCAGCGAGGTGTGTTCAGGTGTCTGATGTTCGCTCATTGCGCTTTCCTGAAGCCGCGAGAAAGCGCGGATTATATCGGCATTGCCACCCCCGGTAAAACTCCCCGCGGGGGGCCATGCTAGAATCCGCCACGCAACGCGCCCGTAGCTCAGCTGGATAGAGTACTGCCCTCCGAAGGCAGGGGTCGGACGTTCGAATCGTCTCGGGCGCGCCAAATTTGCCACCCTTGCCCCAATCCGTGCAGCAATTCCGGCCGCCATGCCCCCAACCGCAGCCTGCGATGTACTGATCGTCGGCGGAGGCCATAACGGCCTGACCTGCGCCTGTTATCTGGCTGCCGCAGGGCTGAAGGTGCGCGTGCTGGAACGGCGCGGCGTGGTGGGCGGTGCGGCAGTCACCGAGGAATTTCACCCCGGTTTCCGCAATTCCACCGCGAGCTATACCGTGAGCCTGCTCAATCCGCAGGTTATCCGCGATCTGCGCCTCGCCGAGCATGGTTTGCGCATTGTCGAGCGGCCGATATCGAATTTCCTGCCCCTGACCGAAACCGATTTCCTGAAGGTTGGCGGCTCGCTTGCTGCGTCGCAGGCCGAGGTGGCGCGCTTCTCCGCTGCCGATGCCGCGCGCCTGCCTGATTATTACGCGATGCTCGAGAGGGTGGCCGGCGTGTTGCGGGAGCTTGCGCTGGAAACGCCGCCCAATGTCGGTGGCGGCATCGGCGATTTCCTGGCTGCGGTGAAGACTGCGCGGCGTTTCCGGAAACTCGACATGCCGACCCGGCGCGACGTGCTGGACCTGTTTGCCAAGAGTGCCGGCGACCTCCTCGACGGCTGGTTTGAATCAGCGCCGATCAAGGCGGCGTTCGGTTTCGACGCCATCGTCGGCAACTTCGCCAGCCCCTATGCCCCGGGCACGGCCTACGTGCTGCTGCATCACGTGTTCGGCGAGGTCAATGGCAGGCGCGGCGTGTGGGGACATGCAATGGGCGGCATGGGCGCGATCACCCAGGCGATGGCCGCAGAGGCGCGTGTGCGCGGCGTACAGATCGATACCGGCGTGGAGGTCATCAATGTCTGCGTCGACTCGCGTGGCGCGCAGGGTGTTCAACTGAAAGACGGACGCATGATCGAGGCGAGATGCATCGCTGCCAACGTCAATCCGAAACTGCTCTATCTCGACCTGATCGACGCTAGCGCACTGGATGCGGAATTCCTGGGACGCATCCGCGGCTGGAAATGCGCTTCGGCGACGTTCCGCATGAACGTGGCCCTGAGCGAACTGCCCGACTTCAAATGCCTGCCGGGATCGGCACCGGCACAGCATCACCAGTCGGGCATCATCATGGCCCCTTCGCTGGCGTACATGGAGCAGGCCTATTTCGACGCGCGTACCTATGGCTGCTCGCGGGCGCCGGTGGTGGAGATGCTGATTCCTTCCACTGTCGACGATACGCTGGCGCCGCCCGGGCGGCATGTCGCGAGCCTGTTCTGCCAGCATTTCAGCCCGGATCTGCCCGACGGCCTGACCTGGGACGGCATCCGCGAAGATGCAGCCGATCACGTCATCGAGACGGTGACCCGGCTTGCGCCGAACTTCAGGGATGCCGTCATCGGACGCAGCATATTGTCGCCGCTCGATCTCGAGCGCGAATTCGGCCTGGTCGGCGGCGACATTTTTCACGGCGCACTGACGCTGGACCAGTTGTGGTCGGCACGGCCGGTACTCGGTTACGGCGATTACCGCTCTCCGGTCAACCGCCTGTACCTGTGCGGCGCCGGCACCCATCCCGGCGGTGGCGTGACCGGATTGCCGGGCCGCAACGCGGCGCGCGAAATCATCCGCGACTTCAAGCGCGGAAAGTTCAAGGAGCGGCAGCCATGATACGGCGCGTGATCATCGTTTTGCTTTGTCTGGCGTGGCTGGCGGGGTGTGGCGGAGGGACGCCGTCGCTGGCGAAACTCGGAGCCGGTGACGTGGTGCTCGCCTTCGGCGACAGCCTGACCTACGGCACCGGCGCCAAACCTGAGGAGAGTTATCCCGCAGTGCTCAGCACACTGATCGGGCGCAGCGTGGTGCGCGCCGGTGTTCCCGGCGAGCAGACCGCCGGAGGCCTGCAGCGCCTGCCCGGCGTGCTGGATGAACACCAGCCGCGGCTGGTGATCGTCTGCCTTGGTGGCAATGACATGCTGCGCAAACGACCTCAGGAAGGCGTCGAGACGAACCTGCGCCAGATCCTGAGCACCATCAAGTCCCGCGGCATCGACGCGGTGCTGGTCGGGGTGCCGGCGCCGGGGCTGATCACCAGTGCGCCCAAGTTTTATGCGAAGCTCGCGCAGGAATTCGGCATACCGTATGAAGAGGAAGTTGTTACCAGCGTACTCTACAAGCCGGAGCTCAAGTCCGATCCCATCCATCCCAACGCCGAGGGTTATCGCCGGATCGCCGAGGCGATAGCCAAGCTGTTGCGCAAGGCCGGGGCGGTCTGATCCGTGTCGCCCATGACACCATCCGCCCGGCGGCTGACATTCATCATGTGCCTGGCCGAGGCCTTTTCGATGACCGGCTTTGCCGCGTACACGACACTGCTGCCGTTGCTGCAGCGCGAATGGGGCTTGTCGAACTCCGAGGCGGGTGCGATCAGCGGCATCATGTTCGTGGGCTACATGGCTTCGGTGCCGGTGTTGACCAGCCTGACCGACCGCATCGACTCGCGGCGGATTTATCTGGGAGCCTGCGTCATTGCCAGCCTGGGAGCGACGACATTTGCGCTGTTCGGCCAGGGTTTCTGGAGCGCGGCGGTTGCGCAATTTCTGATCGGTGTTGCCCTGGGCGGCACCTACATGCCGGGACTGAAGGCACTGACCGATCACCTGGAAGGCAATGCGCAATCACGCGCCACGGCGTTTTACACCGCGAGCTTCGGCATCGGCTCGAGCATTTCGATCGTGGTGGCCGGCAAACTCGCTGCGACGCTGGGCTGGCAATGGGCGTTCTGGTTCGGCGCAGTCGGTCCGCTTATCGCCGGTTTGATCGTGACCTTTGCGGTACCGCGGGGGCGCGTGCGGTCGCGTGAACATCACGCCACGGCGCTGCTCGATTTCCGTCCGGTGCTGCGCAACCGCAGGACGCTGCCTTACGTGATCGGATATGCCGCGCACAATTATGAACTGTTCGGCCAGCGCTCGTGGATGGTGGCATTCCTGGTGTTCTGCGCGACGCTGCAGCCGGAGAGTGCGCCGATGGTGATCAGTGCGGCGACCCTGGCGGCAATGATCAACGTGCTGGGCCCGGTGTTCAGCGTCACCGGCAACGAACTGGCGATCCGCTTCGGCCGGCAGCGCATCATTTTCCTGTTCATGACGCTGTCGGGCACGATCGCATGCCTGATCGGGTTTGCCGCGGCGTGGCCCTGGTACATCGTGGTGCTGCTGATGATGGTGCATTACGGCGCGATGCTCGGCGATTCCGCTGCGCTGACCTCGGGTGCAGTTGCCAGCACGCCGCCGGAAATGCGCGGGGCGATGATGGCGGTGTACTCTTTTCTCGGTTTCAGCGCGGCCTTCCTCGCGCCGCTCGTGTTCGGCATGACGCTGGATCTGGCCGGGGGGAATCAGAGCGTTACGGCCTGGGGGCTGGCCTTTGCCAGCATCGGCATCTTCGGCGTGTTGTCGCCGGTGGCGCGCTGGTGGTACTTGCGAAAAGCATAAAATTTAAATAAAAACAAATACTTATATGAATTCGCTGGACGCGGGCCGATTGCGTCGGGCAACGGCAGTCAGGTCTCCCGCATCAACGTTTGCCGGTATAAAACTGCGGCCAGCGCTCGAGTACTGCAGGCGCATCCTCCTTGTAGATATGGCAGGAATTGATCTGGTAAGGCTTTTTGCCGGTGGCAGGCTTGCGCGCGTTGTGCGCTTCGCGCGCACGGCCCGTGGCCTGAAACGCCGTCGTGCCCAGCGGTCCCAGCAGTTCGACGAGATGGGTGCAGCCGAGCACGCCGCCGACGCGTTCGGCGATTGCCCTGCGCCATCCGGGACCTATGGTCAGGCCCACCAGCTTCTTGAAATTCACGGTGATGCTGCCGCAGTTTTCGTAAGGACCGTCGTCGGTGACGGCCTCGGCATCGTGGATTTTCAGGTCGAGATCGACCGTCAGCCGCAGCCACATGTTGTGCACTGGCTGGCCGGGCTGGCGTTCGCGGCCGCCGTCGCGGCGGGAATGCACATAGGTCTTGGTGTCAACCAGGTGACCCTCGATATCCCATAAACCATCCTCGCGTTCGTAACCTTTGCATTCGACGGTGCGGGTGTGTTTCAGGGTGCGGGTTGCGGATGTGGATAACGGCATGATGCAAACTCCGTTCAGTCAGCGTGATAGCGGCATTGTTGTGCGGCGGCTTTCCGCCGCGGCGAGTATTTTGCGTTTCTGCTCCGCCGAATAGGTGATCCAGTACGTAATTTCATCCAGTGTGCGGTAACAGCCGATGCAGTGGCCTGACGCATAATCCATCAGGCACACATGGATGCAGGGCGAGTCATCGGCCGTCACGGTCAGGCAGACCTGGCGCGGATCGCGCGCGCCGCGCGCGAAAGCGTGGGCCGGCCGATTACGTTGCAGATGTAATCACCGGCGGCGATCAGCCTGCCCATGTCGATGCCGGTTTCGATGCCGAGCCCGTCGAGCAGGTACAGCACATCCTCGGTGGCGACGTTGCCGGTGGCGCCCTTGGCGTATGGGCAGCCGCCAAGTCCGGAAACCGAGCTGTCGAAGGTCGCGATCCCGCATTCGAGCGCGGCGTAGACATTGGTCACGGCCTGGCCGTATGTGTCATGGAAGTGTCCGGCCATGCGTTCAATCGGGATGTGTCGGGCCACCGCTTCGATGACGGCGCGGGTCTTGCCGGCGGTGCCGGTGCCTATGGTGTCGCACACCGTGATTTCGTAGCAGCCCATGGCGTCCAGCGCCTTTGCGACATGGACCACGGCAGCAGGGTCGACATCGCCCTCATACGGGCAGCCGAGGCAGACCGAGATGTCGCCGCGCACCTTGATGCCCCTGGCGATGGCGGCCTGCGCCACTTCCTCGAAACGCGCGAGGCCTTCGTCGATGCTGCAGTTGGTATTGCGTTTGGAAAAACTTTCGGTGGCCGCGCCGAAGACCACGACTTCATCGGCGCCGGCGGTGATCGCAGCATCCAGCCCCTTCATGTTCGGCACCAGCACCGGGTAGGTTACCCCGGGTTTGCGGCGGATGCCGGCCATCACCTCGGCGTTGTCCGCCATCTGCGGCACCCATTTCGGCGATACGAAAGCCGTTGCCTCAATGACCGGAATGCCGGCCTCCTGCAGGCGGTGGATCAACTCGATCTTGGCGGTGGCAGGAACGTGTTGCGCTTCGTTCTGCAGGCCATCGCGGGGGCCGACTTCGACAATGCGTACCTTATCGGGCAGTGACATGCTTTAAAACCCTTTTCACCTGCCGCCGGCCGGCGGCAGCATAAACCATAAACACGCTTACGACCGGTGATCAGCGTTTCCTGCGGCCGGCGGCTGCAGCCTTTCCTTTAGCGTGCGGTTCGGTCCACGAAGGTTTGCGTTTTTCGAGGAAGGCGGACAAGCCTTCCTGCGCCTCGGGAGTGGCACGTATCGCGGCGATGGTGCGTGCGGTGGCATTGACTATGCCCGGACCGATCAGGCTGTGCGCGCTTTTCGGAATCAGCTTCTTGATGGCGTGTACGGCCTTCGGTCCGCTGGAATAAAGCTGTCCGAGCATGGCGCCGACGCGTGCAGACAGTTCTTCTTCCTCGACGATGTCATGCACCAGCCCGATGCGCCAGGCTTCGGCAGCGTCAAACTCCTCGCCCGAGAGCATGTAGCGGCGCGACTGGCGTTCGCCGATGGCGCCGATCACGTACGGGCTGATCATTGCCGGGATCACGCCGATTTTCACTTCCGACAGACGGAAAGTCGCCGTACGCGCGGCAATCGCGATGTCGCAGGCGGCGACGATGCCGCAGCCGCCGCCACGGACGGCGCCGTGCACTGCGGCAACCGTGGGTTTGTTCAGCGCATACAGTGCGTGGAACATGCGCGCCGACTCGCCCGCATTCCTGTGGTTCTGCGCCCTGGTGAAACGCGCGCTTTGACGCATGTGCGCAATATCGGCGCCGGCGCAGAAGCTCTTGCCCGCCCCGGCGATCACGACAGCGCGGATGGCCTCATCCCTGGCGATTTTTCGCAGCGTGGCTGTCAGCGCCTGCACCATTTCCGGATCGAAGGCGTTGTGTACTTCCGGACGGTTGAGGGTGACGACGGCATTGCCGTGATCGTCGATGCTGGTCAGTACGCGTGGACTGTCTATGTCATTGCTCATGATGGTTTTCCATGAATCGGGGACAGGATGCCGGCTTGTGTGCGGTGCCGGCCGGATCGGGCGAAGACGCGCTTCTCCGGCAAATTATACGCATCACTCCCCGTGATCCCCCTGTGCCGGTCCATTGTGTGGATGACGGCGCTGTCGGCGATTGCCCGCGGCATGCCCCGGCCCGGGACATGAATCCGCCGCAGCCATCACCAGCCACCTTTTGTCAGCCATTGTTCGATCTGGCCGAGGCGGTCCGAACCCCAGAAAGGTTCACCGTCGACGATGACGTACGGCGAGCCGAAGACCCCGCGTTCGATCGCGGCATCAACCTCGGATCTAAGGCGCTCCTTGACTGCCGGATCGTTGATTGCATGCATGACGGTTTCCCGGTCATGGCCGAGTTTGGCAGCGATGTTGGCTGTGATTTCCGGGTTGGAAATGTCGCGGTCCTCGGCAAAATAAGCGCGGTACAGCGCCTGAGCCAGCGTTTTGGCGGCAACCGGATCGCGTTCGTGCAGCCAGTAATAGGCGCGACAGGGTGACGTCGAGGAAACCGGGAACCTGGAAGGCATTTTGAAGGGAACGCCGAACAGCCGCGCCGACCGGGCCAGGTCATGCTGCGTATAACTGCCCTTGATCGGGATCGTGGTCAATGGCTGCTGGCCCGTGATCTTGAACACGGCGCCGAGCAGTATCGGCCGCCAAATTGTGGCGCGTTCATGTTTCTCCGCAAGAGCATCGATCTGTGTCGCCGCGAAATAGCCATAGGGTGATGAAAAGTCGAAGTAGAAATCCAGAGGAGCGTTCATGCGCGCTTTCCCGTCAGTACAGGCGTCAGATCACCGTGGAATACCCCGTGGGCACCGGGCTCACGATATGTAAAGGAATGATTTCAATGACTAAATTACATCGTTTACGTAAACGTAATGAATGTTGCAACGCTACCGCTCCTGCGTTTTGGCCGGCTCAGACTCGTTCAGAAGTCGCTGGCACTGATTGGCGAAAAAATTGATTTCATTGAGCATGACTTCTACATCCTCACGTTGCTGGATCAGTTGTGAGCGGTGCCGCTCGAGCTTGACCGCAAATTCTTCCAGCTGCCGTCGCTCATCGTTGGCCAGGTCGTATAATTCGAACAGTTCACGGATTTCGCTGAGGGAGAATCCCAAGCGCTTGCCGCGCAGGGCGAGTTTCAGCCTGACCCGGTCACGGTGGCTGTAAATGCGGTTGATGCCATCCCTTTGCGGAGTGATTAGTCCCTGGTCTTCATAGTGGCGCAAGGTACGCGTAGTGACACCGAATTCCTGCGCCAGATCGCTGATCGTATAGGTTTTGCTCATTGTGCTCCGCAGCAACCGCAGGTAATATGCGATGGAAAAATAACATTTCCCTTACGTAAACGTCAATATTTAATAATTTCCTGAAATCCAGAAAACAATGCCCGAGAAACACCAGAAAGCAGCCCCTGAGACACCGTCGCTGTCCAAAATTTATGCCGAAATCGCCGAAAAAAGTGCTGCTCTGCTGACCAGTTACATGTCACGCGGCTCCGGTCTGCCGGGTGTCAGCGACGAACTGGGCATAGCCAAGGCTTTTTTCGAGGCCTGGGGCCGCATGTTCGCCGATCCGCTGCGCGTTGCCGAGATGCAGATGAAGCTGTGGCAGGAATACATGAGCCTGTGGCAGACCTCAATGCTGAAAATGATGGGCCAGGAAACTGCGCCGGTGGCGCAACCGCATCAGGCAGACCGCCGGTTCAAGCATGACGACTGGGAAAACAACTTCCTGTATGACTACGTCAAGCAGTCCTACCTGATCGCCGCCCGCCACCTCCATGAATCCCTCGGCAGCATCGAGGGCCTGGATGAAAAGACCGCAAAGAAGGTGGAATTTTATACACGGCAGTATATCGATGCGCTGTCACCATCCAATTTCCTGCTGACCAATCCTGAAGTGATGCGCGAGACAGTCAGCTCGGGCGGGATGAACCTGCTCAAGGGGCTGAACAACCTGCTTGAAGACCTGACCCGCGGCAACGGTGCGCAGTTGCGTGTGCGGATGACTGATACCAGCGCGTTCAAGCTTGGCGGAAACATCGCAACCACCAGGGGCAAGGTGGTGTACCAGAACGACATCATGCAGCTGATCCAGTACGAGCCGTTGACTAATAAGGTGCACGCCACCCCGCTGCTGATCATTCCACCCTGGATCAACAAGTTCTACATCCTCGACTTGCGTGAGAAGAACTCTTTTGTGCGCTGGGCCGTGGAACAGGGACATACCGTATTCGTCATTTCGTGGGTGAATCCGGACGAGACCCTATCTCACAAGACTTTTGACGATTACCTGACCGACGGTTCGCTGGCCGCGCTTGACGTGGTGCGCGACATAACCGGATCGGCTCAGGCAAACGTCATTGGTTACTGCCTGGGCGGAACCTTGCTGGCGTGCACGCTGGCGTGGCTGGCAGCGAAACGACAGGACCGGGTTCGCAGCGCGACCTTCTTCGTGACAATGATCGACTTCGAACGTCCGGGTGAACTCGAGGTGTTCATCGATGAACAGCAGGTGGAAGCGCTCGAGAAAAAAATGGAGGCGAGGGGCTATCTTGAAGGCTCGGAGATGGCGACGACGTTCAACATGCTGCGTGCCAATGACCTGATCTGGTCATTCGTGGTCAACAACTACCTGCTGGGGCGCGATCCTTTCCCGTTCGATCTGCTGTACTGGAACGGGGACTCCACGCGGATGCCCGCGTCCATGCACAGCTTCTACCTGCGCAACATGTACCTGAAAAACCTGTTGCGCGAACCTGGCGGGATCATCCTGGCGGGCGTGCCCATCGACGTCAGCAAGGTGAAAACACCGGCCTATTTCATTTCAACAGCCGAAGACCATATCGCCCCCTGGCAATCGACCTACGCGGGCGCGCGCCTGCTGCGCGGCCCGGTGCGTTTCGTTCTGGGGGGTTCCGGCCACATTGCCGGCATCATCAATCCGCCGGAGGCCGGCAAGTATTGTTACTGGACCAACGAAAAACTGGCGGAAAATCCCGAACAATGGCAGAAGGAGGCGGTTCAGCACCCGGGATCCTGGTGGACCGACTGGGGAACATGGGTTGCGCGCCATGCAGGCCCGAAGGTTGCCGCACGCATCCCCGGCAAGGGCAAGTTCAGTCCCATCGAAGATGCACCGGGGTCGTACGTTCGGGTGCACCTCGAAAATGCCACTCACAACGCGGGGCAACCGGAGTAACCCCGTGTCCCGGGCGACCGCGGCAGCGAATCCCGCCGTGCCCCGCTGAAATTCAGGGGGCGAGTTGCGTGACGCCAGAACCGGCTGTGCGCCGCTTCGCCCACCCGACCAACGCAAGACCCAGCATCAGCATCGCGTAGGTTTCCGGTTCAGGAACGGGTGCGTAGACGTTCATCCAGCGGTCAACGTGACTGATGAGCTGGGGTTCGTAGTCGACCCATTGATGCTCGGTGCCGGCCTGCTCGATCTGCGTATAGGATGGCCCGGCATACGCGGCCGCGCGATTGGCCGCGCTGTTGAGCACGGTGAAATTGTCGAGGGAGCCGTAAAGATCCAGCACCGGGACGGAAATCCCGGCCAGCGATGTCGGTGTATCCAGCAGGCTGGCCATATTGTCGCTCGCCATGCCGACGCCGATGAAACCGACTATCGGTATCGATCCCGCTGCGCCAAAACTCATGTAGGCGCTGCCCAGCCGTGAACCCATGCTGAAGCCGACGAGAACAGCCCGCTCGATGCCGCGGGACTGCAGTTCGTCGGTCGCGGCCTGCACACGAGAATACAGTTCCGGGAACACGTAATTGGTGCCGCCGAGGGCCGCATCGGCCTGAAAGTTGCTGTAGTTGGCCGGATTGGCATTAATTACCGGATCCGGCAGCGGGGTGTCGATGGACAGTGTCGTGTATCCCTTGGTGTGCAGGTCCAGCCGCAGGGGCAGGATGACGTGACCATCACTCGTACGTTCGCCGCGGCCGTGCAACAGGATTACGCCCACCTTGCTGGTGCCCTCACGAAGCACCGCGTCAAACGAGTTGGTATCTCCACCGTTGCCGGTGGAATCAAGGAACAGCAGCGTGTCGCCCGGAGACAGGGCTCCCGCGTTGTAGACGTAAGCAGCGTGTACGATGCTGCTGCACGCGCAAGCCACCGAAAGCAGGATGTACCCGACGTATTTCATCGACGTGAACCCTCCGTTACGACCAAACCCGCATTATGGGGCGATGCGCCAGGATGATGCTAGCATGCGGCATATATCATCTGCCAAGTTCCGGATTGGGCAGAGGCTCCGGGATTTGATGAGACCGCGATTCCAGGCAATGAAATAGGGATACTGGAGCGTCAGGGCGATAATTTTTATGACATATCACAACATCTTTCTGGAACAACCCGGGCCTGGTATCCATCTGCTGACCGTCAACCGTCCCCAGGCGCTGAATGCGCTGAATGCCGAGACGCTGGCGGAGCTCGCGCAGGCGACTGAACAGGTCGCTGCGGATGCGGCGGCCCGGGTGCTGCTGATCACCGGTGCCGGGGAAAAGGCGTTTATAGCAGGGGCCGATATCAGTGCAATGCTGCCGCTGTCCGTTGAGCAGGCACGTGAATTCTCGGAGCTCGGCATGCGGGTGATGCATGGCCTGGAAGCGCTCCAGGTCCCGGTGATCGCGCTGGTAAACGGTTATGCATTGGGCGGCGGATGTGAACTGGCCATGGCCTGCGACTGGATCATCGCTTCGGAACGCGCGGTCTTCGGCCAGCCGGAAGTCAATCTGGGCATACCCCCCGGCTTCGGCGGCACCCAGCGCCTGGCCCGCCTGGTCGGTCGTGCGCGCGCCCTGGAACTGGTGACCACGGGTCGCCAGATCAAGGCCGCCGAGGCTCTGGCGATCGGTTTGGTCAGCCAGGTGGTTCCCGCAGACATATTGCTTACAACAGGCCTCGAGACTGCGCGGACGATCGCGGCCAAGGCACCGCTTGCAGTGAGGCTGGCGAAGCAGGCGGTGCATGGCGGGCAGGACAGGCCTTTGGTTGATGCTTGTGGCCATGAAACCGGCGCATTTGCGCAGTCTTTTGCGACCGCTGATCGGGAGGAAGGCATGCGCGCGTTTCTAGACAAGCGCGCACCGCGATTTTCCGGGCGCTAGTCCTGGACCGAATGTGATCTTCCCGATGTTGCGGTGCGGCAGCAAATGCGCCGATGTTTAATGCAGACGTTATAATTACTCACCCCATCGCGGCTGCGGATCAGGCACCATAAGTGCCGGAATTGTCGTGAGAAAAACTGCCCCAAAAAGGTATTGTCCATGGATATGAACGACATCCAGCACGATCTGGATCCGGAAGAAACACGCGAATGGCTGGAGGCGCTGCAGTCTGTACTGGAGCGCGAGGGTCCCGACCGGGCGAACTACCTGCTCGACCGGCTGGTCAACGAGGCGCGCCGCGCCGGCGCGTACATACCCTACAACGCCAATACCGCGTACATGAACACGATTCCGCCGGAACGCGAGGAGCGTTCGCCGGGGGATTCCGAACTCGAACACAAGATCCGTTCGCTGGTGCGCTGGAACGCAATGGCCACCGTCATCCGTGCCAACAAGGAATCATCCGAACTGGGCGGGCATATCGCCAGCTTTGCGTCGGCGGCCACGCTCTACGACGTCGGCTTCAACCATTTTTTCCGCGCCGCCAACGAAAAGTTTCTTGGCGACCTTGTTTATATCCAGGGGCATTCGGCGCCGGGAGTTTATGCGCGCGCGTTCCTCGAGGGCCGGATTACCGAAGAACAGTTGAACAATTTCCGCCAGGAAGTCGACGGCAAGGGGCTGTCCTCCTACCCGCATCCGTGGCTGATGCCCGATTTCTGGCAGTTCCCGACAGTGTCGATGGGGCTCGGCCCGCTGATGGCCATCTACCAGGCGCGTTTCATGCGCTACCTGAAGGATCGCGGGCTGATCGAAGGCCAGGGCCGCAAGGTCTGGGCCTTCATGGGTGATGGCGAGATGGACGAGCCGGAATCCCTGGGCGCCATTTCGCTGGCCGGCAGGGAAAAACTCGACAACCTGATTTTCGTGATCAACTGCAACCTGCAGCGCCTTGACGGGCCGGTGCGCGGCAACGGCAAGATCATCCAGGAACTCGAATCGGATTTCCGCGGTTCGGGCTGGAACGTGATCAAGGTGATCTGGGGCTCGTACTGGGATCCGCTGCTGCTGAAGGACAAGACCGGTATCCTCCTCAAGCGCATGGAGGAGTGCGTCGACGGTGAATACCAGGCGTTCAAATCCCACGACGGCGCTTTCGTGCGCAAACATTTCTTCGGCAAGTACCCGGAACTCGCCGCGCTGGTTTCCAACATGTCGGACGATGACATCTGGCGCCTGAACCGTGGCGGCCATGATCCGCACAAGATGTATGCTGCCTATGCTGCAGCGATGAAGCATACCGGGCAGCCGACGGTGATCCTGGCCAAGACCGTCAAGGGTTACGGCATGGGTGAGGCGGGCGAGGGCCAGAACATCACCCACCAGCAGAAAAAGATGGGTACGGCGTCGATCCGTGCTTTCCGCGACCGTTTCGACGTGCCGATTCCCGACGACAGGCTCGAAGAGGTGCCGTTCTACCGGCCCCCGGAAGATTCTCCGGAAATGCAGTACCTGCGCAGCCGCATAGAGGCCATGGGCGGTTCGCTGCCGGCGCGCAAACGCAAGGTTGAAGCGCTGGAAGTGCCGCAGTTGTCGGCTTTCGAGGCTCAGCTGAAAAGCAGCGAGGACCGCGAGTTTTCGACGACGATGGCTTTTGTGCGCATCCTCAACACCATCATCCGCGACAAGAAGATCGGCAAGCGCGTGGTTCCCATCGTGCCCGATGAATCGCGCACATTCGGCATGGAAGGCATGTTCCGCCAGCTCGGCATCTATTCCCACGTCGGCCAGCTGTACACGCCGCAGGATGCCGACCAGCTGATGTTCTACAAGGAAAGCAAGGAAGGGCAGATCCTGCAGGAGGGAATCAATGAGGCCGGCGCGATGTCCTCGTGGATCGCCGCTGCGACTTCGTACGCGAACAACGCGCAGATGATGATCCCGTTCTACATCTTCTATTCGATGTTCGGTTTCCAGCGCATTGGAGACCTGGCCTGGGCGGCCGGCGACCTGCGTGCGCGCGGCTTCCTGCTCGGCGGCACTGCCGGGCGCACGACGCTCAACGGCGAGGGCCTGCAGCACGAGGACGGCCACAGCCATATCCTGGCGTCGACGATCCCGAACTGCGTGACCTACGATCCGACCTTTGCCTACGAGGTTGCCGTGATCATCCAGGACGGCATGCGGCGGATGTACCAGGAACAGGAAGACGTGTTCTATTACATCACGGTGATGAACGAGAACTACACCCACCCGGCGATGCCCGAGGGCGTGGAAAAGGGCATCCTCAAGGGCATGTACCTGTTCTCCGAGGGCAAGGCCGAAAAGAACCAGCCCAAGGTGCAACTGCTCGGCAGTGGCACCATACTGCGCGAAGTCATTGCCGGCGCCGAATTGCTGGAAAAGGATTTCGGCATCGCATCCGACATCTGGAGCGTGACCAGCTTCAACGAACTGCGCCGCGACGGCCTCGACGTCCAGCGCTGGAACCTGCTGCACCCGGATCGGGAGCCGCGGCAGAGTTACATCGAACAGTGCCTGAAAGACCGTGCCGGCCCGGTGGTCGCCGCCACCGACTACATGAAACTGTTCGCCGACCAGGTGCGCGCGTTCCTGCCCACGCACAATTTCATCACGCTGGGCACCGACGGCTTCGGGCGTTCCGACACGCGCCGCAAGCTGCGCCAGTTTTTCGAGGTCGACCGTCATTACGTCGCGGTGGCCGCGATGAAGGCGCTGGCCGACCAGGAACTGCTGCCGCGAAAGACCGTGGCCGAGGCGGTGAAAAAATACGGCATCAATCCCGACAAGCCGAATCCGGCAACCGTTTAGGCGGCACACGAAAATGGCAAATGCAATCGAAGTCAAGGTGCCGGACATCGGCGAGTTCAAGAACATTCCGGTGATCGAGGTGCTGGTCAAGCCGGGCGATGCCGTCAAGGCCGAGGATCCGCTGGTTACGCTGGAATCCGACAAGGCGACGATGGATGTGCCGTCGCCGGCCGCAGGCACAGTCAGGGAAGTCAGGCTCAAGGTCGGCGACAAGGTCTCGGAAGGCGTACTGGTGCTGACGCTGGATGCGGCCGGCAGCGAAGCACCGGCTAAGGCCACCGCACCTGCGGCGGCGCCAGCCGCAGCAGCGCAGCCGGCCAAATCCCCACCGCAACCGGCGGCGGCAAAGCCGGCCCCGGCGCCCGTACCGGCTGCAGCGTCCACTGCAGCCATCAATGAAGAGGGCTTCGGCAAATCCCACGCCAGTCCTTCGGTGCGGCGGTTTGCGCGCGAACTGGGCGTGGACCTGTCGCGGGTCAGGGGCACCGGTCCCAAGGACCGCATACTGCTGGAAGACGTGCAGGGTTATGTCAAGGGTGAACTGTCGCGTCCCCGTGGCGAGGCGGGCGGCGGTGCACTCGGGTTCAATCTGCCGCCCATGCAGCCGGTGGACTACGCCAAATTCGGCCCGGTTACCGCGCAGCCGCTGTCGCGCATCAAGAAACTCTCGGGCGGATTCCTGCACCGCAACTGGGTGAGCATTCCCCACATCACGCAGCAGGAAGAGGCCGACATTACCGAGCTCGAGGCTTTCCGCAAGGCGCAGGCCGACGAAGCCAAAAAGAGCGGCATCAAGTTCACGATGCTCGGCTTCCTGATGAAGGCCGTGGTCGTGGCGCTGAAACAGTTTCCGGAGTTCAACGCCTCCCTGTCCGCCGACGGCGAGAGCCTGATCCTGAAAAACTACTATCACATCGGCGTCGCGGTAGACACGCAGAACGGACTGGTGGTGCCGGTGATCCGCGATGTCGACAAAAAAGGGCTGCTGGAGATCGCGAAGGAGCTGGGCGAAGTCAGTGCGCGCATGCGTACGGGCAAGATTTCACCGGCCGATCTGCAGGGCGGCTGTTTCTCGATTTCCAGCCTCGGCGGCATCGGCGGCACGTTCTTCACGCCGATCATCAACGCGCCGGAAGTGGCCATACTGGGCGTCGGCAAGGCAGTGATGAAACCGGTATGGAACGGCAGGGAGTTCGCGCCCCGGCTGATGCTGCCCCTGTCCCTGTCGTATGACCATCGCGTCATCGACGGTGCGCTGGGTGCGCGGTTCAGCGCATTCCTGGCGACCGTGTTGTCCGACATCCGCCGGCTGGTGCTGTAGCCCGGTCAACAGCAAAGCGATCAGCACCTGAACACCGTCCTGTCCACGCAATCCGTCCACTGATGTCCCCGATCGGCATCCTGGGCGGCACGTTCGACCCCATCCATTTCGGGCATTTGCGCCTCGCGCAGGAAGTCGCCGACCAATTGCGGCTGGCCGAGGTGCGCTTCATACCCGGCGGCACGCCACCGCATCGCGCCGCGCCGGTGGCCAGCGCCGCACATCGGCTGGCCATGGTGCGGCTGGCGGTCGCCGGGAACGCGCTGTTTACGGTGGACGCACGCGAGACGATGAGCGAGGCACCGGCTTACACGGTCGATACCCTCACCGCGCTGCGTTCCGAGGTGGGCACAGCGCAATCGCTGGTTTTGCTGCTGGGAGCCGATGCGTTCCTGGACCTCGCCACCTGGAGCCGCTGGCACCAGCTGTTCGAACTCGCGCACATCGCGGTTGCCTATCGCCCGGGATTCCCGGTCGATACCTGGCAGTCGCGGATGCCGCAGCCGCTGGCGGCGGAATACAACGCGCGCCTGATGCACCAGCCGTTTTCGGTCCATGTCGCCCCGGCCGGCGGCATCGTCGTCGTGCCGATAGCGGCCCTGGACATCTCGGCGACCATGATCAGGGAGGCTACGCGCCGCGGCCGCAACAGCCGCTACCTGCTGCCCGACAGCATTTATCAATATATGCAGGAACACGAGATATATACTGGACATTAATGGGACCTGAAAAACTCGCAAAAACAGCCGTGACTGCGCTGGAAGACATCAAGGGCCGCGACATCGTCGTATTCAACGTCCGCAAGATGACCGCATTGTTCGACAAGGTCATCATCGTCAGCGGCGATTCCAACCGCCAGGTGCGCGCACTGGCCAACAATGTCTGCGAGGAAGTGAAGAAGGCCGGCGGCAGGGTATTCGGCAGCGAAGGCGAACAGACCGGTGAATGGGTGCTGGTGGATCTCGGTGCGGTCATAGTCCATGTCATGCAGCCGGCGATACGCCAGTATTACAACCTCGAGGAAATCTGGGGCTCGCCCCAGCGCTCTGCTCCCCGCAAAACAGCAGCGCGCAAGACCACAGCGTCCAAGCCCGCAGGCCGTCGCGCCGCCAGGTGAAGCTGCTGGTGCTCGCGGTCGGGAATCGCATGCCGGAGTGGGTTACGGCAGCTTTCGGTGAGTACGCAAAACGCATGCCGCGGGAGATGCCGCTGCAGCTGAAGGAATTGAAACCTGCGGCTCGCAGCGCTTCCGCGGACACCGCGCGCTGGCTGCAGGCCGAGGCGGAGCGCATACGGGCTGCGCTGCCGCGCGACGCACTTTGCGTGATGCTCGACGAGCACGGGCGCAGCTTCCCTACGCGTAAACTCGCGGATCACCTCGGGCGCTGGCGCAACGAAGGCAGGGATGTCGCATTCGTGATCGGCGGCGCTGACGGACTCGATGCCGGGCTCAAATCCGGCGCGGACCTGCTGTGGTCGCTGTCGCCGCTGACGCTGCCGCACGGGCTGGTGCGCGTGCTGCTGGCGGAGCAGCTGTACCGGGCGGCCTCGATACTCGCCAACCATCCCTATCACCGCGAATGACACAATCCACGCCCGTTTACCTGGCCTCGCGCAGCCCGCGCCGTCGCGAACTGCTGCGCCAGATCGGGGTCGCGTTCGAGGTCATTCTGCTGCGAGAAGCCGGGCAGCGCCGGATTGACGTGGACGAAACGCCCCGTGCCGGCGAAGTGCCTGATGAATATGTGCTGCGCGTCAGCCGCGAGAAGGCTCTGGCGGCGGCAGGCGTGGTGCGTGCGCGCCGCCTGGCCGCGCACACGGTGCTGGCGGCGGACACGGCCGTCATCTGTGACGATGCAATCCTCGGCAAACCATCCGACGCGGCCGATGCAGTACGCATGCTGGCGATGCTGGCAGGCCGCAACCATCGCGTGCTGACCGCGGTGGCCGTCGCCCGCGGCGATGCGGTCGATACCCGGCTGTCGGCATCCACGGTCTGGTTCCGCGCACTGGCAGCGGACGAAATCCGCCGTTATGTCGCAACCGGAGAGTCGACCGACAAGGCAGGCGCCTATGCCGTGCAGGGCCGGGCAGCGTCGTTCATCACCAGAATCGACGGAAGTTATTCCGGTATCATGGGTTTGCCCCTTGCGGAAACCGCTGAGCTGCTGCGCAGCCACGGCATCATCGTGCCATGAGCGAAGAGATCCTGATCAACGTAACACCCCAGGAAACCCGCGTTGCTGTCATAGAACACGGCGTGACGCAGGAACTGCATATAGAGCGCGCGTCGTCGCGCGGTTTTGTCGGCAACATCTACATGGGCCGCGTGGTCCGAGTACTGCCGGGAATGCAATCCGCCTTTGTCGACATCGGCGGCGAACGCGCCGCCTTTCTGCACGTGGCGGACATCTGGGGCAACCGGGTCAACGGTGAATCCGGCATGCCGATCGAAAAACTGCTCGGCGAAGGACAGAACCTGATGGTGCAGGTCATCAAGGATCCGATTGGCACCAAGGGCGCGCGGCTGTCGACCCAGATCAGCATAGCCGGCAGGCTGCTGGTTTACCTGCCGCAGGAATCGCATATCGGGATCTCGCAGCGCATTGAGGATGAAGAGGAGCGCGTGCACCTGCGCGAGAAACTGCAGCAACTTCTGCCCGCCGAAGAAAAGGGCGGATTCATCATCCGCACCATGGCAGAGGCGGCCTCGGACCGCGAACTCGTGCAGGACGTCGAATACCTGCGCAAGCTCTGGCACGACATCCAGGAACAGGCCCGCAGCGCGCCGGCGCTGGCGCTGCTCTACCAGGACCTCAACCTGAGCCTGCGCGTGCTGCGCGATTTCGCGCACGAGGATACCGGGCGCATCCACGTCGATTCACGCGAAACCCACCAGGCGATGTGCCAGTTTGCCGGGCAGTTCGTGCCCAACGCGCTGTCGCGGCTGACGCATTACACCGGGGAGCGGCCACTGTTCGACCTGCACAACGTCGAGGACGACATCGAGCGTGCGCTGGCGCGCAGGGTGGACCTCAAGTCCGGCGGCTACCTGATCATCGACCAGACCGAGGCCCTGACGACGGTGGACGTGAACACCGGCGGTTTTGTCGGCGGGCGCACCTTCGACGACACCATTTTCAAGACCAACCTCGAGGCGGCGCAGGTCATTGCCCGGCAGTTGCGGCTGCGCAACCTCGGCGGCATCATCATCATCGATTTCATTGACATGGATACCGAGGAACACCGCAACGCGGTGCTCAACGAGTTCCGCAAGGCGCTGGCACGCGACCGTACCCGCATGACGGTCAACGGGTTCACGCAGCTCGGGCTGGTCGAGATGACGCGCAAGCGCACCCGCGAAAGCCTGGCCCATGTCCTGTGCGAGCCCTGCCCCGTGTGCAGCGGACGCGGCGAACTGAAAACCGCGCAGACGGTGTGTTACGAAGTGCTGCGCGAGCTGGTGCGCGAGGCCCGCCAGTTCGATGCGCGCGAGTTCCGCATCCTGGCTTCGCAGCAGGTCATCGACATGTTTCTCGACGAGGAGTCCCACAATCTGGCAATGCTGTCGGATTTTATCGGCAAGCCGATATCACTGCAGGTCGAGTCGGCCTACAATCAGGAGCAGTTCGACATCGTGCTGATGTGACCGGGCGTTCCGCCCGCCAAGTTTTCTGAGGCGCCCTATGGCACCACTTCCCCCGCAATCCCGGGAAACCGCCGCCGGACGGCCGGCGCGGGGCGACAGCGCCGGTCTGCGGCGTCTGGCCGAACAGGTTTTCACCCGCGCTGCCGGTGCCCCGCTGATCGGCGGCAACTCGGTGCGCATCCTGCGCGATGCCCGTGAGAATTTCCCGGCGTGGCTGCAGGCCATCGCCGGTGCACGCCGATCAGTGCTGTTCGAGAATTACATCATTGCCGATGATGACACCGGCCGCATGTTTGTCGCGGCGCTGGCAGAAAAAGCGCGCTCCGGTGTCACCGTCTGCGTGATTTACGACTGGATGGGCGGACTGGCGATGGGCTCGACCCGCGTGCTTGCGCCGCTGATCGCTGCCGGAGGCCGGGTCCGCTGCTTCAATCCGCCACAGCTCGACAGTCCTTTCGGCTGGCTGACCCGTGATCACCGGAAAATGATCGCGGTGGACGGCATGACCGGATTCGTCAGCGGGTTGTGCGTCAGCAGCAAATGGATGGGGGATTCGCGGACCGGTTGCGAACCGTGGCGGGATACCGGGATCGAGATCAGGGGCCCGGCCGTGGCCGACATCGAACAGGCTTTTGCACAGACCTGGGCTGCAGCGGGGACGGATGACGGCCTGCCCGAGGCGGTGGAGGTGCCGCCGGCCGGCGATGTGGCATTGCGGGTGCTGGCCAGCCAGCCCAGCATTGCCGGGATCTACCGCCTTGACCAGATGATCGCAGCGATGGCACGCAGCACGCTGTGGCTGACCGATGCCTACTTCGTCGGATTTTCTCCCTATGTGCAGGCCTTGCGGGCCGCCGCGCATGACGGTGTAGATGTGCGGCTGCTGGTGCCCGGTACCAGCGATGTTCCCGTTCTCACCCGCCTGTCGCGCGCCGGCTATCGTCCGCTGCTCGAGGCCGGCGTCCGTGTTTTCGAATGGAACGGAGCGATGCTGCATGCGAAAACGGCTGTTGCCGACGGCCGCTGGGCGCGGGTGGGATCCACCAATCTCAACCTGGCCAGCTGGATCGTCAACTATGAACTCGACGTCGCCCTCGAAGACGAAGGCTGCGCCCGCAGCCTGCAGGCGATGTACGAGGAGGACCTGGGCCATGCCACGGAGATTGTGTTGGGCGAGCGGCAGCGCGTACGGCCGTCGCGCGCGGCTTCCCGGGTCACAGGGTCCGGCGGCAAGGCGGCGCGCGCCGCGGCGGGTGCGTTGCGGATCGGCAACACCGTCGGTGCTGCGCTGACCAACCGGCGCATGCTGGGCCCTGCCGAAGCCGGCCTGATGTTTGCGGTTGCACTTTTTTTTGCGGTGCTGGCGCTGCTCGCGCTGGCGCTGCCCCTGGCCGTGACGCTGCCGCTGGCCGTACTGGCCGTGTGGATCGCGGTCACGCTGCTTGTGCGCGGCTGGCGCATGCACGCCGGCCGTTCCGGGGATGATGCCCGGGATCAGCGGACGGATTAAGCGGCTCGCAAGGATTCAGTCCGCGAGCGCCGCAGCGCGGGTGATCAGTTGCGCATCGGCCGGGCGGATTTCGACCACCTTGCGGCGTGCGGTTTTTCCGGATTTCAGGCGCAGTGTGCTGCGCGGAACCGCCAGCGCGTCGGCCAGCCAGGCCAGCATCGCGGTATTGGCGCGGTCATCGGCCGCTGGCGCCGCGACACGGATTTTCAGCGCATCCCCGTGCAGGCCGGCCGCGCCGGTCGATCTTGCATTGGGCTGCGCATGGATGCGCAATGTGAGGCAGGCATCGTCCGCGTGGTAGCGGAACCATGCGGCAGCCATCAGCGCAGCAGGCGCAGCGCTTCGGATTCCAGCCAGGCCACCGGCAGCATCAACAGCAATTGGCAGGCGACCAGCACGAATAGCGGCGACAGGTCGACGTTGCCCACCGGCGGTATGCGGCGGCGGAACACGCGCAGCATGGGCCGCGTCATGGCGTCGAGCAGTGGCGCAACCGGGCTGCCGGGACTGATCCAGGACAGCAGCGCCTGCATCAGCGTGGCGACGAGCACGATGTAGATCAGCATTTTCAGCACGGCGAGCACGGCCAGTGCGGCGAGGCCGATGCCGGCCATGCCGACTTCGGCGCCGTAGCGGAAGCCGCGGACCTGCAGCACCACCAGCAGTTCGAGCAGTTGCGCCAGCCAGGCCAGCAGCAGCGTCGGCAGGTCCAGTCCCCACAGGCCGGGGATGAAGCGCCGCGCCGGGCGCACCATGAAATCGGTCAGGGCGTTGACGAAATCGGCGAGAGGATTGCGGTACGGCGCGCGTACCCACTGCATGTAGAAGCGCAGCAGCAGTGCCAGCGTCAGCAGCCCGAACGCAACCTGGGCGATGAAGATCAGTGCATTGGCCAGCATTTCAGTCCTTGCCCAGGGTGTCCCCGAGTTCGGCGGCGCGTTGCGCCGCGCCGCGCACCGCGCGCCGGAACGCCTCCATGACACACGCCTCGTCGAGCATGCCGATCGCGCGCTCGGTGGTGCCGCCTTTCGAGGTCACGCGTTCGCGAAGCGTCGCCGGACCTGTGTCATCGCTGGCAGCCAGTTTTACCGCGCCGGCGAATGTCGCCAGCGCGCTTTGCCGCGCAATCTGCGGAGGCAGGCCGAGTTCAAGGGCGGCCTGTTCCAGGGCCTCCATGAAATAGAACACGTAGGCCGGTCCGCTGCCGGAAACCGCAGTGACGGCATCGAGATCGCGTTCCTCGTCCACCCAGAATGTGGCGCCCACGGCGGCGAGGATGGCTTCGGCGGTGTCGCGCTGGGCCCCGGTGACCTGCGGCATGGCGTAGAGCCCGGTAATGCCGGCGGCGACGAGCGCCGGCGTGTTCGGCATGGCGCGCACGATGTGCGGCGAGCCGCCCAGCCACCGCGAGATGTCGCTGCAGCGCAGTCCCGCGGCTATGCTGATTACCAGCCGGCCCCTGACGGCCGCGGCGATGCCCAGTGCAACCTCCCGCAACTGCTGCGGCTTGACCGCGAGCACGATGCAGTCCGCTTTTGCGATGGCCGGTTCCGGCCTGTCTGACGTGCCGATGCCGAAGCGGCGCTCCAGGCCGGTGCGCGCGTCCGCCTGCACATCGACGGCGTGGATCGACGCCGCCGGCCAATCCCGCGAGATCAGGCCGCCGATGATCGCGGCCGCCATGTTGCCGCCGCCGATGAAAAGGATGTTCATTTGCTGAGGAGGACTGTCAGTAAGCGGTAAGCAGTATGTAATCGGAAGGAGCTTGCAGGGATCGCTGCATTATACGGTTCACCGCTTGCCGCTGACTGCTTGCCGTTCACTTTTGGCGACCTGCCGCCTGCCGAAAATGGCGGTGCCCACACGCACCATCGTCGAGCCTTCGGCAATCGCGGCTTCCAGGTCATCCGACATGCCCATGGACAGGGTATCGATGTTGCCGTCAGCGGCGTGCAGGCCCTGCTGCAGCCGGCGCAGCAGTGCGAAGCGCTCATGACAGATTGATGAATCGGGTGTCGGTTCCGGTATGGCCATCAACCCGCGCAGCCGCAGGCGCGGCAGGGCGCGGATGGCCGCGGCCAGCGCAGCTTCGGCACCGGGCGCCACGCCGCTTTTGCTGGCTTCGCCGCTGACATTGACCTGGATCAGCACGTTGAGCGGCGGCAGCTGCGCAGGGCGCGCATCGTTCAGGCGGCGCGCGGTTTTTTCGCGCTCAATGCTGTGCACCCACGAAAAATGTTCCGCGACCTGGCGCGTCTTGTTGCTCTGGAGCGGCCCGATGAAATGCCATTCGATGGCGAAGCCGGGCAGTTCGCGCATCTTGTCCAGCGCTTCCTGCACGAAATTTTCGCCGAACGCACGCTGCCCCGCATGCCAGGCTTCGCTGATCTGCGCGGCGCCGAAGGTCTTGCTGACCGCGAGCAGGCGGATGTTTTCCGGGGGCCGGCCGGCCAGTGCGGCCGCGTGCGCAATCCGCGCGTGCACGGCTTGCAAGTTATCAGCGATTGTGGCCATAATTTCGACGAGCCCAGCAGGCGGCGTTGACCCCCATGGATCTCCCCATTGTTGCATGCTGATGAAGCATCTTACCGCCCACCTCCCAGGGAATTATAAATAAATGGACATCTCAGAACTGCTCGCCTTCGTAGTCAAGAACAAGGCTTCCGACCTGCACCTGTCCTCCGGGCTGCCGCCGATGATCCGCGTGCACGGCGACATCCGCCGCATCAACCTCCCCGCCCTCGAGCACAAGGACGTCCATGCCATGGTGTACGACATCATGAATGACGGCCAGCGCAAGTTCTACGAGGAAAACCTCGAGTGCGACTTTTCCTTCGCGATCCCGAACCTCGCGCGTTTTCGCGTCAACGCCTTCGTTCAGCAGCGCGGCGCCGGCGCCGTGTTCCGTACCATTCCCTCAAAGGTGCTGAGCTTGGAAGACCTGAAGGCGCCCAAGGTGTTCATCGAAATCGCCAACCAGCCCCGCGGAGTGGTGCTGGTGACCGGGCCGACGGGTTCGGGCAAGTCGACCACGCTGGCGGCGATGGTCAACCACATCAATGAAAACGAGCAGGGGCACATCCTGACCGTCGAAGACCCGATCGAGTTTGTCCACGAATCGAAAAAATGCCTGATCAACCAGCGCGAGGTCGGCCCGCACACGCTGTCGTTCTCCAATGCGCTGCGTTCGGCGCTGCGCGAAGACCCGGACATCATCCTCGTCGGCGAGATGCGCGACCTGGAAACCATACGCCTGGCGCTGACCGCCGCCGAGACGGGCCACCTGGTGTTCGGAACGCTGCACACCAGTTCCGCGGCCAAAACCATCGACCGCATCATCGACGTGTTCCCGGCCGAGGAAAAGGAAATGATGCGCGCGATGCTGTCCGAATCACTGCGCGCGGTGATTTCACAGACGCTGCTGAAAACCAAGGACGGCAGCGGCCGCGCCGCGGCCCACGAGATCATGGTCGGCACGCCGGCTATCCGCAACCTGATCCGCGAGAACAAGGTGGCGCAGATGTATTCGGCGATCCAGACCGGCGCCCAGCTCGGCATGCAGACGCTGGACCAGAACCTGCAGGACCTGGTCAAGCGCAACATCGTGTCGGTGGACGAGGCGCGCGGCAAGGCGATGAACAAGGACGCATTCCGCTAGGCTTGCGGCACCGGCAACAGGCAATATCCAAGATCCAAGAAGGAGCCAGGCATGGAAAGAGAACAGGCAGTCAAGTTCATGCACGATCTGCTGCGGGCAATGGTCGCGAAAAAGGCCTCCGACCTGTTCATCACGGTGGGTTTCCCGCCGGCGATCAAGCTCGACGGCAAGATGACCCCGGTAGCGCAGCAGACGCTGACGGCGCAGCACACCGCCGAGCTCGCGCGCGGCATCATGAACGACAAGCAGGCGGGTGAATTCGAGGCGACCAAGGAATGCAATTTCGCGGTCAGTCCCGGCGACATCGGCCGCTTCCGCGTCAATGCCTTCATGCAGCAGGGCCGCGTCGGCATGGTGCTGCGGACCATCAACACCTCGATTCCGAAGTTCGACGACCTCAAGCTGCCGCCGGTGCTGAAGGACGTGGTGATGACCAAGCGCGGCCTGGTGATCATGGTTGGCGGCACGGGTTCCGGCAAATCGACGTCGCTGGCGGCGATGATGGGCTACCGCAACGAAAACAGCTACGGCCACATCATCACCATCGAGGATCCGATTGAATACGTGCACGATCACAAGAACTGCGTGGTCACCCAGCGTGAAGTCGGCGTCGATACCGATTCCTGGCACGCCGCGCTGAAAAACACGCTGCGCCAGGCGCCCGACGTGATCCTGATCGGCGAGATCCGCGACCGTGAGACCATGGATCACGCCATTGCCTTTGCCGAAACCGGCCATCTGGCGATGGCCACGTTGCACGCCAACAGCGCCAACCAGGCGCTGGACCGCATCATCAACTTCTTCCCGGAAGAGCGCAAACACCAGCTGCTGATGGACCTGTCGCTGAACATCCGCGCGCTGATCTCGCAGCGGCTGATCCCGAAAAAGGACGGCAAGGGCCGCGCCGCCGCGGTCGAGATCCTGCTCAATTCGCCGCTGATTTCCGACATGATCTTCAAGGGCGAGGTGCACGAGATCAAGGGCATCATGGCCAAATCGCGCGAACTGGGCATGCAGACCTTCGACCAGCACCTGTTCGACCTCTACGAAGCCGGCGAGATCAGCTACGAGGACGCGCTGCGCAACGCCGACTCGATGAACGAGCTGCGGCTGATGATCAAGCTGAACAGCAAGGACGCCAAGGACAAGGACGTGATGACGGGAATCGAACATTTGAATCTCGTCTGATGCTGCGGCTGTATTCATGCAAAACGCCGGCGCAAGGCCGGCGTTTTTCTTGGTGAATATTGTTGATTGATATCCCGTTCGGCCTGGCAACCTACGCGGCCTGTGCCGCCATCGTTGCCGGCTCCTATGTCATTTTCGGCATCACCGCCTTCGGCGCGGCGATGTTCACCGTGCCGGCGCTGTCGTTTTTTTTCCCGCTCGATTTCGTGCTGCCGATGTGCGTGATCCTCGACGTCTCGGCGGCTTTTGCGCTGGGCTCGCGATTCTCGAAAGACGCCGACCGCGGCGAACTGAAATGGATGGCGCCGTGTTCGCTCGCCGGCGCGGTGGCCGGCGTCACCGCTCTGGTGACCATCCCGCAGCAGGCGACCATCGCCGCCTTCGGCGTCTTCCTCTTCGTCTACGGCATCTACTCGCTGCTGGCGCGGGCGCCCCAGGTCGGCATCGCGCGCCATCCCTGGGCGGTGATCTCCGGATTCTGCGGCGGCGCGGCGGGCACGCTGTTCGGCGTCGGCGCGCCGCCCTACGCGATCTACCTGTCGCGCCGCCTGCCCGACAAGGCGGTGCTGCGCGCCACGCTGTCGAACATGGTGCTGCTGTCGACCTCGATCCGCGCGCTGGTCTTCCTTATCGGCGGCCTGATGCTGTGGGACCGCATCCTCGGCGCGCTGCTGCTGATGCCCTTCGCGCTCGGCGGCATCTGGGCCGGCCACCGCATCCAGCTGAAAGCCTCGCGCGAGACGCTATTGAAGGTGATCGGGGTGCTGCTGCTGCTGATCGGGGTGTCGCTGATCCTGCGGGTGTTGCGCTGACCCAGAGAATGATAATAAGTATTTGATTTTATTAAATTATTTATATAGTTTTTGGTGGAAAATTGCAGATTTTGTGCTCCGACTTGTAACGCCGTTGGTTACACTGCTACGCGAGGACTCTCACTGAAAGGCAGCATCATGCGCATGCACAATCCACCGCACCCCGGAGAAATCATCAAGGCGCTTTGCCTGGAACCGCTCAATATTACGGTGACGCATGCCGCAAAGGCGCTCGATGTGAGTCGCAAAACGCTTTCTGCGATCCTGAATGGACGCGCTGGCATCAGCCCCGAAATGGCTGTGCGCCTGTCGATCGCTTTTGGAACCTCAGCCGAGAGCTGGATCAATCAGCAAACCCAGTACGATCTCTGGCACGCCGAGCAGCGGCGCAAGCAGTTGAAGGTCATGAAGCTGGCTGCGTAGCTGATATTTTTGTGATGTCTACGATTACCGATAAAAATTTCTACTCCGGTACTTTAAGCGAGCAGTTTTCGCCGCGGCTCGAATGTGATCAAGGGCCTCGCGCTGGGCGCGAATGCCGTGGTGATCGGCCGCGCCACGCTCTACGGGCTAGCGGTGGCTGGCGAGGCGGGGGCTGCAAGAGGGATTGAAATCTATCGCGAAGAGATCGACCGCGTCATGGTGATGATCAGGTGCTCGGGGATTGATGAGCTGGATGGGAGCTTTCTTGTGAAAGCCGGCTGAGGCAGTACGAAACTGTTCGAGGAACTGACGATGACCGAATTGCGCTCGCAAATTGAACAGCACCTACTGATGGTAGAAGAGGTGTTGGGGGGCATGGATACCTTCATTCAGCGGATCGAAAGACGGGTATCCCGGATCGAGGAAGGACTGGGGCTCGAGCCAGAAGGCATTTCGGCATCGGGGTGGGTAGCAGAATTGCAGCGGGTCAAGACGGAATTGGCCAGCATACGTAGTTTGGTCAAACCATCATGAGTCTTGTCCCCAGCTCCAAGTTGAGCATGCTGAGTCGTCAATATGGTGCAGTCGGTGATCGACCCGCCGGTGAGCAGTTCTATGACGCATTCCAGCGATATTTGAAGGCCAATCGAGAATCCCTGTTCGATCTGACATTGACTGCTGCTTCAGCAGAGATATTGCTCGATCAAGACCGATCAGATTTGGAACCTCGCCTAGTAGAGGCGATCCGAGTCACGAACCCATCGTTGTCAGATGAGCGATTCTTTGACCTTAGCCACGAAGAACTACAAGGATCTGTCAATACTGCCAAGGGAAAGTACTTCGAGTATTTGGTTGCCGATCGATTGAACGCCGGTGAGCAGGTTGGGCCAGTCTTACTGCCGGATGGCTACCGCGCGGAGTTGGCCGAATCGTTAAACCAGCCAGGCTGGGATATGCGTATCATCGGCCCTGACGGTGCAACCGCCGATTACTTACAGCTGAAAGCGACCGATAGCGCTGGTTACATCAAGGAAGCGTTGCATCGCTACCCTGACATAGAGATACTGGCTACTCACGACGTCGCTCATACTGGATTGGTACTCGATAGCGGCATTAGCGAGGATGACCTGCGTGACCAGGTGTCGTCGGCTATCGATGTAATGGACGATTCGGTCGCCGATCAATTTCTCGACTACTTCAGCCCACTATTCCCTCTGGTCGCAATCGCGACATGGGAGGGGTACAAGGTGTCGGTCGGGCAACGGTCGCTTGACCAGTTCAAACTGGCGACTGCCCGCCGAGGTCAGCGCATTGTTGCGGCGAATCTCGCGGGTGCTGCGGTCTATGCCGTCGGTGGCGGGCTGCTGGCCATCCCTGCTGCATTCGCAGGAGGTCTCTTGTTTGATCACTTCTGGAATCAGGAAGCCATCCTCAGATCGTACCGTGCGGATACCGATCGGATGCTTTCGATGCGACTGGCGCAACAAGGCCGGTTGCTACAAGGAGAAGTGTGATGGGTTTTCTTGACCGTCTAGCCAATGGCTTTGGCACACTGCTCGGTGTTCTGGTGGACACCACGGTTCAAGTGATTGCTGACATCAAGCGTGGGTATGAAGCCTACAAGCGGCAAGGCGGTGCTACTGGCGCAAATTTTGTCGATGACCTGACCCGCAAGAAAGATCGCTTACGTTCGGTGAACGACGAGATCATGCATTTGCGAAATCAGCGCATGTCGAGTGGCGGCCTGAATGATCGGGCGCGGCGGCGATGGGATGATCTGCGGGTCGAGCGGGATCAACTGCTTTCAGAACTCAATCAGGGTAAAGAGGTTCGTGCTGCCGAAAAAATCATCGAGTCTGAAAGTGTCATCGACAAGGTTGACATCGATTTCGAGACCACACACGTTCTCCAGTACAACGCCTTCGCCGACACCCTCGGCAAGGCGTGCCGCATCTGCGGTCGACCGATGAAGCTGCAATGGAAACGCGATCTTTCGGTCGCCGAGCCAAAGGACTTTTATTGGGGGTGTACGGGATGGTATATCCATCAAGGAGATAAGCGGGTCTGCATCCATACCGAGAAACTGCAACGCAACGACTATGGATTGATGACCGATACCACCGCCCCGGAGTTTTCCGTGACGGCCGAGGAGTTTGGCATCATCCTCACTGACAAGGGTACGGAAGATGTCATCGACACGCGTCTACGTGATCTGAAGTCGGATCTTGCTAAAGGCCATCGCGGAGTCGAACTGGCAACCTGTCCAGTTCATGGTGAGAACATGGTGCTTCGCCGCAAACAGAATGCGACGGGACTCTTGGACACGTATTTTCTGGCGTGCCCTTATTGGCAGCGCGACAACGCTGGCTGTACCTTCATCGAAAAATTGAAATCTGGTTCTCAGCTTGCGGCACTTTTAAAGTCGGAAACCGGGCAAGGCATCTTTTAATTGGTGAAAGACATAGAGATTCACAACATTTCGCCCAACCCGGCAGTCCACGCGGACGCTGCGCGATGCAGCCGCCCAGCGCTGGTGACTTCCACGTCAAGCCCCCTCTTTGTTTTTCCTCATGCTGCCCGCGACCAGTTCATATTTGAACAACCGGCATTCCAGCGCCCCATTGAACAGCGGCGTGCGCCGCGACGGCTGCAGCCGCATCAGCTTGGCGATGCGCAGGTCGGCGGTGAGGATGTAGGCGGTCCAGCCGGCGTAACGCTGCTTGAGGATGTCGCCGAGTCTGGGATACCACGCGGCGAGGTCGTCGAGTTCTTCCAGGCGCACGCCGTACGGCGGGTTGGTGATCAGCACGCCGCTGGCGGTTGGCGGTTTCGAATCCTCGAAGCTGCACTGCTTCAGTTCGATGCGTGATTCCAGTCCCAGCGCGGCGACGTTTTGCCGCGCCTGCGCGATCGCGTCGCCGCTGCGATCGTATCCATAAATATTTGATTTTATTGATGTTTTTTCATTTTTCGCGGCTTTGGCCTTGAGCCTGGTCCAGGCTGCCGCATCGAAGTTGCGCAGCTTCTCGAAACCGAAACGCCGGTTCAGTCCCGGCGCGCGGCGCATCGCCATCAATGCCGCTTCGATCAGGAAGGTGCCGCTGCCGCACATCGGATCAAGCAGCGGCTTTTCCGGCGTCCAGCCCGCGAGTTTGAGGATGCCGGCGGCGAGGTTTTCGCGCAGCGGCGCTTCGCCGGTGGCGATGCGCCAGCCGCGCTTGAACAGCGGATCGCCCGAAGTGTCGAGGTAGAACACCGCCTCGTCGCGGGTCAGGAACAGGTGGATGCGCACATCGGGCTGCCGCGTATCGACGTCGGGACGTTTGCCTTCGGCCTCGCGCAGCACGTCGCAGACCGCGTCCTTGACGCGCAGCGTGACGAAATCCAGGCTTTGCAGCGGGCTTTTGATCGCGGCGGTTTCCACGCGTATGGTTTCGTTCGCACTGAACCACTGTCCCCAGCGCAGCTTGCGCGCGGCGGCGTAGATGTCGTTTTCGTCGCGGTAGCGGCAGTGGCCGATGCGCCACAACACGCGGCTGGCGATGCGGCTTTCGAGGTTGACGCGGTAACCGAGCGCGTAGGGGCCGCGGAAGCCGGTGCCGCCGTCGACCGGGCTCACGTCCTGCGCGCCCAATGCGGCGAGTTCTTCGCCGAGCACGCCTTCGAGGCCGCGCGGACAGGTGGCGAAAAACTGTTCCATTCTAGACTCCGGCAGCTGGTCTTGCAGACCGGTTGCCGCAAATATCTCCCCTCGCCCTTTGGGAGAGGGGTCGGGGGTGAGGGAGTGTTGGCGCAATCATTGACCGGATGCACGGGCGAGGTCGACATAGACTTCGAAACGGATGCGCTGCCAGGGATTGCGCGCTTCGGTCAGCCGGACGATGCGGGCTTTCACCGGTGCGCCGTGGTCCATCTGCCTTGCAACATCACGATTCTCGCGGCGCGGCAGGTAGCCAAGCATTTCGCCGCGCCATTCGATGCGCACGGCGCTGGCGTCGTGAGGATTGTGCGGTTCGCGCACCAGCGTGAGCATGTCGCCGACGCGCATCATGTCCCACAGCCCCTTGCCTTCGTAATACTGGAAACCCGCGAGCGGCGACTGCTGGACGATGATGCGTGCGTCGGTGGCGTATGCGGCGGCAGGCAGCACGGCGGCGGCCAGTGCCAGTGCGAACATGGCAATTTTTCGGGGCATGAAGCCTAGAACGGTTTGACGACGACCAGGATGACCGTGGCGAGCAGGATCAGCACCGGGATTTCGTTGAACCAGCGGAACCAGACATGAGAGCGGGTGTTGCGGCCCTGCTCGAATTTTTTCAGCAGGCTGCCGCAGGCGTGGTGGTAACCGATCAGCAGGACCACCAGCACCAGCTTGGCATGCATCCAGCCGCCGCCGATGCCGTAGCCCAGCCACAGCCACAGGCCGAAGGCCAGCGCCGGCACCGCCAGCAGGGTCATGAAGCGGTAGAGCTTGCGCGCCATCAGCAGCAGGCGGGTACGGGCCGCGTCGTTGTCTTCAAGCGCCAGGTTGACGAGGATGCGCGGCAGGTAGAACAGCCCCGCGAACCAGGAGATCACGAACAGCAGGTGGAAGGATTTGATCCAGAGCATGGGTGCATCTTACGTCAGCAGGCGGCGCCGGGTCAGCGCCAGCGCAACATAAAAGCCGCCGACCGCATAGGCGGCCAGAACCGTGATGTGCAGCAGCCAGGAGGGCGGCACTTCGCCGGCGACCAGCGGGCGGGCGAGGCTGACGGCATGGGTCAGCGGCAGCAGCTGCGCCAGCATCTGCGCCGCGGGCGGCAGTTCGTTGAGCGGGAAAAACACGCCGCACAGCAGCATCATCGGCGTCACGCACAGCGTGAAGTAGTACATGAAGAAATCGTAGCTCGGCGACAGCGCGGTCATGATCAGGCCCATGGCGGCGAACGCCAGGCCGGTGAGGAAGATCAGCGGCACCACGGCCAGCGCCAGCGGTGACGGCACCAGGCCCAGCACCGCGGCGACGATCAGCACCGCGCTGCCGGAGAGGAAACTCTTGCTCGCGGCCCACACCAGTTCACCGAGCACCACGTCGTCCAGGGTCAGCGGCGCGTTGAGAATGGCTTCCCAGGTTTTCTGCACGTGCATGCGCGAGAACGCCGAATACATGGCTTCGAATGAGGAACTCATCATGGTGCTGGAGCAGACGATGCCGGCGGCAAGGAAACCGATGTAAGACATGCCGCCGACGTCATTGAGCATGCGGCCGAGGCCGTAGCCGAGGCCGAACATGTAGAGCAGCGGATCGGCGAGGTTGCCCAGCATTGAAGGGATGGCGAGCTTGCGCCACACCAGCAGGTTGCGCCGCCACACATGCACGAAGCGTGTGCTGAACCGCGGAGGTGTCCAGTGCTTTGTGGTCATGTTCCTGCGGCCATGTCAGTCGCGCAGTTCGCGCCCGGTGAGTTTCAGGAACACGTCTTCGAGGTTGGCGCGGCGGTGCAGGTAGCGAAGATCGTGGCGGGCATCGAGGTCGGTGATCAGCGCTGCGGGGTCGTGGGCATAGCAGAAGATGGTCTCGCCGGTGGCTTCGCAGCGTTCGGCCATCGCGCGGCCATGGGCCTGCGCCCAGTCCGGTGCGCTTTCACCGAACACTTCAACCACCTGAGGCTCGATGTGCTGCTCGATCAGGTCGTCTGGAGCGCCTTCGGCGATGATGCGGCCGTGGTCCATGATCGCAACGCGCTGGCACAGGCGCTCGGCCTCTTCCATGAAATGCGTGGTCAGCAGCAGCGTCTTGCCCTGCTTCAGCAGCTTGCGCAGGCGGTCCCAGATGACATGCCGCGCCTGCGGGTCGAGCCCGGTGGTCGGCTCGTCGAGGAACACCAGTTCCGGGTCGTTGATCAGCGCGCGCGCCAGGGTCAGCCGGCGTTTCATGCCGCCCGACAGGGTCTGGATCCGCGCATCGGCGCGGCTGGCGAGTCCGGCGAAGTCGAGCAGGTCGGGGATGCGGGCGCGGATCTGCGCGTCGGGAATGTCGAAATAGCGGCCGAAGATCAGCAGGTTTTCGCGGATGGTGAAGTCCGGATCGAGGTTGTCGAACTGCGGCACCACGCCGATGCGCAGCCGTGCCTCGCGCGCCTGTGCCGGCACCGCCCGGCCCAGCGTGGTGATGCTGCCCGAATCGGGGTCGGTCAGCCCCAGGCAGAGCCGCAGCGTGGTGGTCTTGCCGGCGCCGTTGGGGCCGAGCAGGCCGAAACATTCGCCCGGCTGCAGGGAGAAATCGAGTCCGCAGACGACTTCCTGCGCACCGTACGACTTGCGCAGACCGGCGGCGGCCAGCGGCGCGGCGGCGTTCATGTGCAATGCCGGCGCACGATGTCCGCCAGCAGGTGCAGTTTGCCGTGAAAGAAATGTTCGCCGCCGGGCACCACCACCACCGGCAGTTGCTGCGGCCGCGCCCAGTCGAGCACTGCGGCGAGCGGCACCACGTCGTCGACCTCGCCGTGGATCACCAGTGTGCCGGCCGGCACCGTTGCAGCCGGAAAACGGTTGACGGCAGGACCGACCAGCACCAGTTTTTCAGCCTCCAACGCCTGCGCGACACGGGTCTGCACAAAAGCGCCGAAGGAAAATCCCGCCAGCAGCAGCGGCAGTTCGCCGTACTGCAAGCGCAGGTGCCGGGCGACGGCGAGCAGGTCGTCGGTTTCACCGTTGCCTTCATCAAACCGGCCGGTACTGGCGCCGACGCCGCGGAAATTCGGGCGCGCGGCAATGTAGCCCATACCGAAGAAGGTTTTTGCCAGCGTGGTGACGACCTTGTTGTCCTTGCTGCCGCCCTGCACCGGGTTGGGATGCGCGATCAGCGCGATGCCGCGCGGCGGTTCCGCGGGCGCGTTGATGTCGGTTTCAAGTGCTCCGGCAGGGCCGTCCAGGGACAGGCGTTGCAGGGTCGACGGGGACATGGGGCGTGATTCGGGAGCGGGCATCAGGAAAACAGGAGGATGAATTCGGTTTGCGTGCTGTCTGACCCCGGGCCGCGGCCCGGGTTTCGCATCCCTGCGGTGTCAGATTTTCAGGCGTTCTACGACGCGACCGTGCTGCAGGTGTTCACTGATGATTTCATCGATGTCTTCGCGGTCGACATAGGTGTACCAGACGGCTTCGGGATAGACCACGATCACCGGGCCTTCGTCGCAGCGGTCCAGGCAGCCCGCCTGGTTGATGCGCACCTTGCCGGCGCCGGACAGTTTCAGTTCCTTGATTTTCTGCTTCGCATAGTCGCGCATGTCCTGCGCGCCGTGTTGGCAGCAGCAGCGCGCGCCGCCTTCGCGCTGGTTACAGCAGAAAAACACGTGATGTTTGTAGTGGCTCATCGGGACGGGAAACAGCAAAAGGCGCAGCCCCGATTATAACCGGGGCCCGCCACAGTCAGCGCCCGAATCCTGGACCCGCAAATTTCAGCGTCTTGAGTATTTGCGCGCCGAACCGCGCGCCAGGGACACCGGATACTTGCGCCCGTTGAGTTTCATCTTGCGCTGTGCAGCCTGCAGCGGATCGATGTCGAGGACGTCGGTCAGGCGCAGCAGGTAGAGCAGCACGTCGGCGACCTCTTCCTCGACCGCGCGGCGCTCGCGTGCGGCAAGTTTCGTGCTTTGTTCCGGGGTCAGCCACTGGAAACATTCCAGGAGTTCGGCGGCCTCGACGCTGAGCGCCATCGCCAGGTTTTTCGGCGTATGGAATTGTCCCCAGTCGCGTGCGCCGGCGAAACGGCGCAGGTCGCGGCGCAGGCTGGCCAGTGTCGGAGAAGCGGTGGCTGTGCGTTTCATGGCGATACTCCAGGGTCATTCATGGTCTGCGGCATGGCGCCACGGAAGGCTCAGCAGCAGAAACAGCATGGCCAGAAAAGGCCACAGGTCGGACAGGGCGCGCGTCATGCCGGCAAAACTGAGGAAATGGCTGGTGCGGCCGGCAAGCAGGTGGGCAGGTGCGATGCGGTAGGGATTTTCGGGCATGCCGTTGACCAGGACCACCGCGGCGACCAGCGCCAGCAGCGCCGCTGCACTGCGACCCCGGTACGACAGCCGCTTGAGCAAGGGCAGCACGATCAAGGCCGCGGCGAGTCCCATGCCCAGCCCCGGCGTCCACCAGCTCCAGGGCCTGGAAGCATCGAGGAGCAGTACCGCGATGACGGTTTTTATCGTGCAGGCGCCGGCAATCAGCAGCACCAGCGCGCGCCAGTAACCGAAATCGGTGTTGCGCGATGCGGCGGCCAGCAACAGGCCGAGCCCGGCGGTGTTGAGCGCGACGACCCCGGCCTCTGCCAGCAGGTAGGCGTCCGGGCTGTAGGGGAACAGTTCGCCGGTGCCGATGATGCCGCGCAGGTCGCCGCTGCCCAGCGTGATCAATGGCACATGCATCTGCGCGACCAGCCAGAGGCCGGCCAGTACCAGCACCATGTCGCCGCGCGGCCCCACCATGAACCAGCGGTAACGCAGTTGCGCGAGCACCTGTCCCGGGCGCTGCTGCGGCGAGAACACGGGGGCAATCAATGCGCCGACCGTACCGCCGGTGCTGTTGACCAGCAGATCGACGTTTGAAGCGAACCGCCCCGGCAGGTACTGTTGCAGCGATTCCAGGGCGAGGCTCAACGCGATGCAGGCGGTGGCCGACAGCAGTACGGTCGTCATTATGCTGTGTCGTCGAGACAGGGAAAGCGCCAGCAGAAACCCGAACGGCACGTAGGCGGCGAAGTTGAAGAGGACATCTTCGACGGTGATCCAGCGCGGCCATGGCGCCGACAGAAACGCACCGAACGGTTCCGGCGACATGCGCCAGCCTGTGAAAGGTTGCAGGCTGGCGTAGATGATGACCAGACTGTAAGCTAGCGCGGCGATTGCGGCCAGGCGATGGCCGCGCGGCGCGGAAGCAAGAGTGAATTCCGACAACATCCATGAAATTCTACGATATCTTCAACGGCGACGCCGACGGCATCTGCGCATTGCATCAACTGCGCCTTGAAACGCCCTGCGATGCCGAACTGGTGACCGGCGTCAAGCGCGATACCGGCCTGGTGGCGCGCATCGATGCGCACGCCGGCGATGTGCTGACCGTGCTCGACGTTTCGCTGCGCACCAATGCCGCGGCGGTCGGGCGCGCGCTGGAGGCCGGCGCGCACATCCGTTATTTCGACCATCATGCCGCCGGCGACATCCCGCAGCACCCGGCCTTCGAGGCGCACATCGACACAGCCCCCGACGTATGCACCAGCCTGCTGGTGGATCGCCACCTCTCGGGCAAACACCGGCTGTGGGCCGTGGTTGCCGCCTTCGGCGACAACCTGGTGGAGTCGGCGGTACGCGCGGCGCAGCCGCTGCAGCTGGATCACACCGAACTTGCGCGGTTGCATGAACTGGGCGAGGCAATCAATTACAACGCCTATGGCGAAACGGTGGAAGACCTGCATTACCCGCCGGCAGACCTCTATCGCACCATGGCCCCGTACCGCGATCCGCGGCATTTCATATTCGACGAGCCGGTATTCGAGGTGCTCAAGCAGGCAGGCGCCGAGGACCTGGCGCGCGCCGAGGACACGGTCCCGGAATTCGCGACGGATGCTGCGGCGCTGTACATGCTGCCGGATGCCTCATGGAGCCGGCGGGTCAACGGTGTTTTCGGCAACCGCCTCGCGCAGTCCGCACCGCAGCGGGCGCATGCCGTGCTGGTGGCCAAAGCCGGCGCTTATGCCGTCAGCGTGCGCGCGCCGCGCAGCAGGCCGGTGGGCGCGGACAAGCTGTGCCTTGCGTTTGCCACCGGCGGCGGGCGCCAGGCTGCGGCAGGCATCAACCGGCTGGAGACCGCTGACCTGCCGAAGTTCATCAACGCCTTCCGCGAGGCCTACGGCTGATCAGCCGCCAGGCAGGTCACGCCGGTTTTGCGGCCCGGGCATCAGTTCCAGTTCAATCAGCGCGAACGCCGCGATCCACAGCGCGGCGTCCCAGGCGTCGAACCATTCGCCCCGCAGCAGCCAGGTGAGGGCAACACCGGCCAGGGCGGCGTAAAGAGCATAGGAAACTCGCGTAACCAGCCGCGCGTGCCTGGCGACGCGGCTGGCCAGCCTGATCTCCAGTTCGAGGACGATGACCACGCCTATCCACAGCCAGGCATTCAGGGCGTCCAGCCATTCGCGTTCGTGCACGAATGCCACTGCCGCGTAAACGACGGCCGCGCCGGCAAACAGCCGCAGCAGGCCGGCCACGGTTGCAACGGGTTCGCGGCGCATGCGCAGCGGCCAGCGCGTCTCGCATTCGTAGAGCAGCAGCAAGGCGTACCATGCGAGCGCGTCGAAACCCTCGGAAAGCCGGCCTGCTGCGGCATAAACCAGCGCGTTGACCGCCAGCAGCGCAAACAGCGCGACGCGCAGCGGCGCTCCGCGCATCACGGCGGGTCAGTGCGCCCGCGCGTGCCGGGCTGCGCCGATGCGCTGCGGCAACAGCGAACCGGCGATCATGCCGGCGATGCTGGCGAGCAGCCCGGCAAGCTGCGGCGGCACCAGGGCCTCGGGCGCGAGAAGCTCGAGCATGATCCACACCGCGAAACCGCCGATGATGGCCGCCAGTGCGCCCTGGGTGGTTGCACGTTTCCAGTACAGGCCGCAGACCAGCGGTATGAAGGCGGCTACCAGCGTCACCTTGTAGGCGCCGACCACCATCTGGTAGATCGTGGCCTCGGTGTTCAGCGAAAACAGGGTGACGATCAGGGCAAAACAGGCGACGACGATGCGCATCGCCAGCAGGAATTCACGGTCCTTGAAATCCTTCTGCAGGACATGTTTGAGGATGTTTTCGGTGAAGGTCACCGACGGCGCGAGCAGCGTGCCGCTGGCCGTGCTCATCACCGCCGAGAGCAGGGCGCCGAAAAAGATGATCTGTGCGAACAGAGGGGTTTCCTGCAGGATCAGCGTCGGCAGGATCAGCTGGTGGTCCCTGGTCATCAGCGATTCGACCATTTTCGGGTCGATCAGGAAAGCCGAGTAGGCGAGGAATACCGGCACGAAAGCGAAGAAGAAATAAAAGGTGCCGCCGACAACGGAGCCGTAGACGGCGATTTTTTCGGTGCGCGATGAGTTGATGCGCTGGAACACGTCCTGCTGCGGGATCGAGCCGAGCATCACGGTGATTGCGGCGGCGATGAAGGCGAGGATCTCGCGCGGCGCGGGGCTGGGCCAGAATTCGAATTTGCCTGCTGCGGCCGCATGCGCCACCACGGTGCCGACGCCGCCGGCTTTGCCTGCCACGATCCAGGCGATGTAGAAAAGCCCGCAGATGATGACGACCATCTGCACGAAATTGGTCCACGCCACCGAATACATGCCGCCCCACAGGGTGTAGATCACAACCACCACGGCGCCGATGATGATGCCAAGTTCGGTCGAAACCGCGCCGCCGGTGACCACGTTGAAGACCAGCCCGATGACCACGATCTGCGCCGACAGCCAGCCCAGGTAGGAAATCACGATGGCGATGCTGACCAGGACCTCGGCGACGCTGTTGTAGCGCACCCGGTAGAAGTCGCCGATGGTCAGCAGGTTCATGCGGTAGAGTTTTGCCGCGAAGAACATCCCGACAAAAATCAGGCACAGGCTGGAACCGAACGGGTCGGACACGATGCCGCCGAGGCCGTCCTTGAGGAAGGTCGAGGACACACCGAGCACGGTTTCCGAGCCGAACCAGGTGGCGAACACGGTGGCCGCAACAACGTAAAACGGGAGCGAACGGCCGGCTTCGATGAAGTCCTTGGCGGTATGCACGCGCAACGCGGCGATGATGCCGATGGCTATCGATACCAGCAGGTAGAGAATCACGAAAGTCAGCAGCATCGCGGAGCTCCCTTCAGGTGGCGGATTATAGCCGCCGGCCGCAGCGCCTAGTACAGCAGCTGGATCACGATCAGCGCGGCCAGCAGCACGACCGCGACCGCCAGCAGCCAGCTGTTGCGGCGCTGCTGGCGCAGCAGCATTTCAGCCTGGGCGCGCAGTCCGGCGTGGGGCTCCCGCGTCAGGTACTGCTGCACCAGCCGCGGCAGTTGCGGCAGCAGTTCGCTCCAGAACGGCAGTTCCTCCCCGATACGGCGAACAAGACCGCGCCAGCCGATCTGCTCCGACATCCAGCGTTCCAGGTAGGGTTTGGCCGTGCTCCACAGGTCGAGGTCGGGATCGAGGTCGCGGCCGAGGCCTTCGATGTTGAGCAGGGTTTTCTGCAGCAGCACCAGTTGCGGCTGGATTTCGATGTTGAAGCGGCGCGAGGTCTGGAACAGCCGCAGCAGCACCTTGCCGAATGAGATTTCCTTCAGCGGCTTGTCGAATATGGGTTCACACACCGCGCGGATGGCGGTCTCGAATTCGTCGACGCGTGTCCCCGGCGGCGCCCAGCCCGACTCGACATGGACTTCGGCGACGCGGCGGTAGTCGCGGCGGAAGAAGGCGATGAAATTGCGCGCCAGGTAATGCTTGTCGACGTCGGTCAGCGTGCCCATGATGCCGAAATCGAGCGCGACATACTGGCCTTCGTGCGTGACCAGTATGTTGCCCGGGTGCATGTCGGCATGGAAGAAGCCGTCGCGGAACACCTGGGTGAAGAAAATCTCGACGCCGGCACGGGCAAGCTTCGGGATGTCAACGCCCTGCGCCCTCAGTTCATTGACTGCCGACACCGGGGTGCCGCGCATGCGCTGCATGACCATCACCTGGCTGGAGCAGTATTCCCAGTGCACCTCGGGCACCGCCAGCAGCGGCGAATCGAGGAAGTTGCGCCGCAGCTGGTTGGCGTTGGCCGCCTCGCGCGTCAGGTCCAGTTCATCCTCGAGGTGGCGCGCGAATTCCGCGACCACTTCGCGCGGTTTCAGGCGCTTGCCGTCGGACCACAGCAGTTCCAGCAGGACGGCCCCGGCATCGAGCAGAGCGACATCCTTGGCGATGACATCGGCGATGCCGGGGCGCAGCACCTTGACCGCGACCTCGGTGCCGTCACGCAGCAGCGCGATATGCACCTGCGCCACCGAGGCGCTGGCGATCGGCGTGTGCTCGAATCGCGCAAATACTTCGGTCGAAGGCCTGCCATATGCATCGGCGAGGATGCGCTCGACATCCGTTCCCGGAAACGGCGGCACCTGGTCCTGCAGCCGGGCGAGTTCGTCGGCGATGTCGACCGGGATCAGGTCGCGCCGCGTCGACAGCACCTGGCCGAACTTGACGAATATCGGCCCCAGGGCCTCCAGCGCCAGGCGCAGGCGCACGGCGCGCGGTTTGCCGAGGTCGCGCCAGAACAGCAGCGCGCTGGCGGCAACCCGCAGCGCGCGCACCCGTTCGTGACCAAGCATGAACTCGTCAAGTCCGAAGCGCAGTGCGACACGGATGATTTTCAGCAGGCGGAGGATGTGCACCCGCGCATTCTAACCGGCCGCAACAACCGGCGGAAAATGCGCGGCCCTGCTGTTCAGCGGGCGATCAGGCCGGCGATGCGTTTTTCAATGCGCGCGACATCGTCGCGCAGCCGGTCGACATCGGCGTTGAACTGCAGCAAGTCCTGCTTTGCTGCGACAAGCGGCTGCTCCTCGGTCCAGTATTCGGCGAAGGTGCGCGCAAGATTGTCGCCGCCCGATTGCGCCCAGCGCTGCAGCGTGCGGCCCGATTCAGCCATGCGGTGCGCGGTGATGTCGCCGAACACCTTGGCCAGGTCTTCCTCGGCATCCCAACGCAGGTCACGCCAGAGCCGGTGAATTACGCTGCCGAGCGCGGTATCGCCATCTATCGCGACGTCGCGCCATACGCTGTCATCACGCGCGGCCGCGCGCAGCATCAGCCCGGGGGTCAGCGTCAGCGTCAGGTCGGGTATCGCGCCAGCCGCCGCCGGTGCGACCTCGCCGCTGTCAAGGATGACGAGACGGGTTTCGAACGGCGCGCAGCGGAAACAGGCGACCTTGCCGGCATGCGCCTGCAGCTCGGTACGCGCCCAGGCGCTGGCGCGCAGCAGGTGATTGAGCGGCGCGCCGGCGAGGGCGTCGAACATCTCAGAGCTGCTGGATGCCCGACACCAGCCAGCCTGTGTTGCCGCGCAGCGGTTTTTCCAGGTGCCAGATCTCGGCGAACGGTTGCTGTGCACCGCCATCTTCGCGGATCAGCCCCGAGAAACGCACGCTGACTATGTAGAGCAGGCCTTCGCTGACCACGTCGAGCACCTCGGATTCCAGCGTCACCACTTCGGTCCTGCCGGCGTGCTCACCTTCGGCCAGCCACTGCGCGCGGATGTCCTCGAGCATGTCCGGCGTCAGGAAGTCGGCAAGCGCCGTGCTGTCGCGCGCATCGTGGGCCTCCTGCAGGCGCACGAAGTTGCGGCGCGCATGGCGCACGAATTCCGCGGCGTCGAAGTCCGTCGGCCAGCGGCCGGCGCTGGCTGCCAGCGAGTGGGCGGCAGGACCGGCAGAAAGCGGCGAGGTTGAACCGGGCTGGTTGCCGGCGTATTGCAGCGGCGCGTTTTCGGCGCGTCCGCGCAACGCGCGGAACGCGAGCATTGCGACCCCGGCAATGGCGGCCAGCAGCAGCAAGCCGGCGAGCACGCCGGCAATGCCGTTGTTCATGAACAGCGCCATCAGGCCGGCGCCCAGTGCCAGGCCGGCAAGCGGGCCCATCCATTTGTTGCCGGCAGCGGCGGGTTGCGGCTGCGCCGGCGTGCCGGCAGCCTGCTGTTGTTGCGCGGGCGGCTTGGGCGCCTGCTGTACGTTGCGCTGCATCCCGAGATTCCTGCCGCCACCGAGGCGGCGCGCTTCGACGTCGATCGTGACCATCGACATTCCGCACAATATGATCAGGGCGGTGAATAATTTTTTCATGGCAACCTCCTGTAGGTACGATCCCGCGCATTATAGCGACGGGGTGACGCTGAGAGCATTATTAAATTGTCAATTAAATCAAATGCTTGGTGAAACCCAATAAATTCCGTCAACACCGGCGCCGGCTCAGAAGCGAATGCCGCGATGCAGCGCGACGACACCTGCGGCGAGATTGAAATATTCGACGCGTCCCAGGCCCGCGCGTTCCATCATCTGCTTCAGCGTTTCCTGGTCCGGATGCATGCGGATCGATTCCGCGAGATAGCGGTAACTGTCGGCGTCATTGGTCACCAGCCGGCCCAGGCGCGGCAGCACCTGGAACGAATAGGTATCGTAGAGTGGCGCCAGTGGTTGCCAGACGCGGGAAAACTCGAGCACCAGCAGGCGGCCGCCGGGGCGCAGCACCCTGGTCATTTCCGCGAGCGCCGCATCCTTGTGCGTCATGTTGCGCAAGCCGAAGGCGACACAGACGCAGTCGAAGGATGCGTGGGCGAACGGCAGTTTTTCGGCATCGCAGCGGGCAGCCGGGACCATCAGCCCTTCGTCGAACAGCCGGTCGCGGCCTCGGCGCAGCATCTGGGCATTGATGTCGGTGGTGATGACACTGCCCGCGACCCCCACGCGGCGTGCGAACAGCCGTGTCAGGTCACCGGTACCGCCGGCGACGTCGAGCACGCGTTCGCCGGGCCGCACCAGGCTTTGTTCGACCGCGAAGCGTTTCCACAGGCGGTGCAGGCCTGCCGACATCAGGTCGTTCATCAGATCGTAGCGGCCGGCAACCGAATCGAATACCTCGGCGACCTTGCGCGCCTTTTCCTCCTCGGCGACCTTGCGGAATCCGAAGTCAGTGGTTTTTGTCATGGGTGAATGGAAATTGGCAAATGATGATTGGTATAAAACTGCCAGCAGGGAGTCGCGTTATCCGGGGCTGCGGCCCACAAATTACCAATCAACATTTATGAATTACTGTTTTTCCCGGGAGGCGCCGGCTTCCTGCAGGCGCTGCAGGTACTGTTGCCACATCGATTCCTGATTCAAGCCGTAGTCGTAGATCAGGTCCCAGGAATAAATGCCGGTATCGTGGCCGTCGGAGAAACGCAGCTGGATGGCATACTGGCCCACGGGTTCCACTGCGGTGATCGTTACATCCTGTTTGCCTGTTTGCAGCACTTCCTGTCCCGGTCCGTGGCCGCGGACTTCCGCTGAAGGCGAAAACACCCGAAGAAATTCGCACGTCAGGCGGAAAGTCTTGCCGTCGGCAAACGAAATCTCCAGCAGACGTGATGCCTGGTGCAGGGTGATTGCAGTGGGCTGCGGCACAGTTTTATTGAGTCCGGCCATGGGTTTCAGGTGGTTAGGTGATATTGCGGCGTATCGCGGTACCGCATCATAACCGAGGCCGGAGAAATACAAAATTACCCTTAAAAGTTAAAGGGTTAGGATCATGCGTCGCGGAGCTGTCACAGTGCCGTAACAACAGGGTCATAATATTCGCGGGCACAACAACCCCATAGACTGCATCAGGGACATCCATGTCAGCGACGATACTGGTAGTGGAAGACGAACCGGCCATTCAGGAGCTTGTTGCATGCAACCTGGAACTGGCGGGACACCGGGCCCTGCGCGCCGACTCTGCGGAACAGGCGCTGCGCATGGTGCGCGACGAATTGCCGGACCTGATCGTGCTCGACTGGATGCTGCCGGGCATCAACGGCATTGAATTTGCACGCCGCCTTCGCACCGACAGGCGGACGCAGACCGTGCCGCTGATCATGCTGACGGCGCGCGCCGAGGAGCAGGACAAGCTTGCCGGGCTGGAAACCGGCGCCGACGATTACATCACCAAGCCGTTCTCGCCGCGGGAGCTCAATGCCCGCGTCAAGGCGCTGTTGCGGCGGCGCACGCCGCAGGCCACCGATGACATTGTCAGTCTGGCCGGATTGCAGCTGGACCCCGCCAGCCATCGCGTCACCGGCAACGGTGCGCCGCTGCAACTCGGCCCCACCGAGTTCAGGCTGTTGCATTTTTTCATGACGCATGCCGAACGGGTCTATACGCGGGTGCAGCTGCTCGACCAGGTCTGGGGCGACCACGTGTTCGTCGAGGAACGTACGGTGGATGTGCATATCCGCCGCCTGCGCAAGGCCCTGGAACCCACCGGGCATGACAGGCTGATCCAGACCGTGCGCAGTTCCGGATACCGGCTGTCCGTGAACTGAATTTTCGCGCTGCCGTGCGACAATTGCTGCAGCAGGCAACAGGAACGCGGCAGTGAACAATATCTGGAAAGGTTTTTTATTCCGCATCGCGGGAGTGTTATGCGTGGCCGGGCTGGCCCGGATGATTTCCGGCGAAGTCGCGGGGTATGCCGTGCTGGCGTTCATGCTGCTGCTGATGCTGTTGCACCATGTCAGCCACCTGGCGCGGCTGGCGAAGTGGCTGAAGGATCCGCGTCCCGAGGCCGTTCCCGACAGCTCGGGACTGTGGGACGATGTGTTTGGCGCGTTTTATCACCTGCTGCGGCGGCAGCGGCGCAGCGAGTCGCGGCTGACGGCAACCCTGCAGGATTTTCGCCAGGCGGGCATGGCGATGCCCGACGGTCTGGTGATACTGGACGGCAGGAACCAGATCGAATGGTGCAATCCCAAGGCGGAACTGCATTTCGGGCTGGATCCGCGCCGCGATACCGGGCAACTGATCACCCACCTGGTGCGCCAGCCGCAATTCGTCGAAGCCCTGGATGCGGAGGGTTACGGCGATCCGCTGACGCTGAAGGGTTCAGGCGGAGGCGCGCTGATCCTGTCGGTGCTGATAGTGCCCTACGAGGCCAATCGCAAGCTGATCATCAGCCGCGACGTGACCGACCGTGAACGCGTGGAAACCATGCGCCGCGACTTTGTCGCCAATGTATCGCATGAACTGCGCACACCCCTGACGGTTATCGGCGGTTTCCTCGAAACCATCGCCGACATGGAGAATCCGGATCCGGCGCTGATCCGTCGCTCGGTGCCGATGATGAGCGACCAGGCCAAGCGCATGCAGGGCCTGGTCGAGGATCTGCTGACGCTGTCGCGTCTTGAATCCGAGGGTAATCCGGCACGGGAAGAGCCGGTCAACGCGCCCGACATCGTGCGTGCGCTGTACCACGATGCATTGGCACTGTCGGCGGGGCAGCACAAGGTGCTGCTGGTGCTGGAAAGCCCGGCCTGGATCAACGGTGCTGCTGACGAGTTGCGCAGCGCTTTCGGCAACCTGGTCAGCAATGCCGTGCGTTACACGCCTGCCGGGGGGGAAGTGCGGCTGTCATGGCAGGACACCGGCGACGGCGGTGCGGTGTTCGCCGTGCGCGACACCGGGATCGGCGTCGCACCACAGCACATTCCCCGCCTGACCGAACGTTTTTACCGGGTGGATCGCGGCCGTTCGCGCGAAACCGGGGGCACCGGTCTCGGCCTGGCCATCGTCAAACACGTGGTCAACCGTCATGGCGCACGACTGGATGTCGTCAGCGAGCCGGGGCGCGGCAGTTGTTTCAGTGTCGCGTTTCCTCCCGAGCGCGTCACGCGGCCGACAACCGTCGCAGCACCCTTGCTGGCCCGCGGGGGCTGAGGCAGGCGCTAGGCAGCGGTTTTTTTCAGTTCTGCGGCCAGTGCTGCGGCGAGGGTGGCGGCATCGACATCCGGACGCGTGGTCGCCCCCGGGCGCTGGCGGGTTCCCCACACCGGCTGCGGGAAATGCGGATCATCGGCAAAGCGCGGAATCACGTGCCAGTGGACATGCGGCACCAAGTTGCCGAGGCTCGCGAGATTGATCTTGTCGGGTTTCAAGGCCTGGCGCAGCACGCGTTCCGTTGCAAACACGATGCGCATGCAGTGCGTGCGGTCGGTTTCGCTCAGGTCGCTCATTTCCCGCACATGTGAATTCCAGATGACGCGGCAGAATCCGGGATAACCGGGCTCCTCGACATGTACGACGCAGCACCGCGCATCCTGCCAGAGCACCGTTCCGCCAGGGGTCAAGCAAAGATCGCAGATCATGATGAGTTCCCGCCTAAATGAAAATCCGCCGCCCGCCGGACCAGCCGGATCCCGCGCTCGACAGCAGCGCTGCGCCAGGCGGGCGACGCCGGGCACAGGGCTTCGAGCAGGCCGCGTTTGGCGGGATGGTCGGGATCGCCGCTGCCGTAATGATGCCAGCGGTTTTCCTCGCGCAAGGCGTGCAGCACGCGCAGTGGGGACCAGGTGCCGATTTCCTGCAGCACGAAAGCTGAGCGCGCCCCGGGCAGCAGCCGGGGCAGTGCGGTGCCCAGGCTGCCGCGCACCGTGTAGGGGGCAGGTGACGCGGCACTGCCGGTGGGGTTTTGTCGCAGGGCCTGTTCCAGTGCTGCGGCATCGTCAGCCGATTCCACGAACAGCGTATCCATGGCGTGCGGCCCCAGTCCTGTATGCATGTCGATGGTGAGGACTTTCTTTGCCCCCTGCAGCCGCGTGCAGATCCATGCGGCGAACGCGGCAGGTCCCGGCTGCAGTTCCGCTCCGCCGTAGAACAGTCCGCGCGGATAACGGTGTTGCCCATGCGCAATGGCCTGGCGCACAGCGCGCGTGCCGTGGCGCAGGCCGCTCACCGCCAGGCGCAGCATGAACGCGTCGCGGCATGGCGGTGATGCCGGGTTGAGCAGGAGATCGAGCCTGTTGTACAGCGGCGGCGCGCCGGTCCAGGTGCTGCCATCGGCATGGAAATTCCGGTTCAGGTCAACGTTGTGTTCGTTGACGCGGCGCAGCCAGGCCATGCCCCAGGGATTGAGGACATGCACGAGTATCAATGCGCCATCGGCCGGCAACGGCGGCGGCGCTTCGAGCAGCGCGATCTGTGCGGCTGATCCGGCGAATGCTTCGACGCCGTGGACCCCGCTGATGTGCAGCAGGACGCGCCTTGGCAGCGCGGTGCCCAGCCAGGCGATGTCTATGGTCAGCGCTTCGCCGCGGGGCCCCGGTGCAGCCAGCGGCAGGGCGTCGAGCGCCGCTCCTGCGTGCCGTGCCGCCATGTGGAAGCGGTTGCGCGCCGTGATGTAGTCCGGCGAAAAGTAACCGGCGCCGGAAACCGCCGCGCGCGGCACCAGCCGCTCAAGCGGCAGTGTAGGCTGCGCGCTCGAAATTGGAGCCACGGTCGACGAGGGCCGTGAGCCGGATCTTGTGCGGCTTGCCGTCGTGCATGTCGAGTATCCGGCCGACAGCATAAGTTCCGGGGACGACGATGATGGTGGGCGGCTCCCCCCCCGGGCCGGCTTCGAGCAGCAGCGCGCGGTCATAGGGGACATCGTTGATGGATTGGCGGGCGGCGACCGCCTGCACTTTTGCGCGCAGCAGCCTGAATCCCAGCCAGGTCGCGCCGTTGGCCTCGACGCAGAGCCTTTGCACTAATCCGAGATAGGTGTTGCCGTTGGGCGCGACCAGGCCCAGGAGCTGGTTGTGCGTCAAGTGCGTGGAATCGGTGGGCTTGCGGCACATTCCGAGTATGCCCGATGCGCTCTGGTTGGCGACTGTCCAGGTTTCCAGCGTACGGCTGCGCATCGAGGCTTCACCGACCGACGGGCCGTCGACCCGTTCGAAACCCGCCATTTCGAACCGCGCGCGCGATGAGAGGCCGGCATCCGGCGGCGCGAACGGTTTGCCGCTGATGTTGAAATGCATGGCGGCGATCGTGGACGACACGAGCACATTGAACGAAACGGCTTTGCGTTCATCGGCGCGGCCGGTTCCCGGTGCCAGCCAACAGGTGTTCAGGCTGAGCATCAGTTTTTCGCACGCTTCGCGCGCAATCGGGCCGAGCCCCAGTTTGTCCGGGGTTTGGGTTTTCAGGGCCACCGCAGTATGCCGCAACCTTTCGCCGAATGCCTCGAGATCCAGGTAACGCAGATTGATGCCCGGAAGGTTCTTCGGGCGGCGTGCACCCTGGTTCGACCCAAGGTCGACCGCCAGTGCCTTGTCACGGTCGGGACCGACCGGATCCCTCGACAGGCGCGCCTGCGCGACCCACTGCGCCAGCGCCCGGTCCACGGTATTCATCTGCAGCACGGACAGGGAGTCGGGGTTTGCGCGCTGCGTGAGCACGATCTGCAGGTAGGCCAGGTTGACGGTGCCATGGCCGCCTGATTCGCTGACCGGCGTGTCGGTGATCTCCGCGGTTTCGGCAAATGCGTACAGGCGGTGCAGCTGCTCCCACAACCCTTCGGGGACCGCATGGTAAGCCCGGTTGTGCGCGGTCATGGCAAATCCGGCGCAGCGCAGCGACCGGTAACAGACCGTCGCTGCCTGTGCCGCCAGGTCGCCATTGTCCGCCATGTCGGCAATCAGGGATTCATAAGCGTCGGCCAGCGCGCGCCACAACCCGATGCTGCGCTCGAAGATTTCCCGGGTGTCCGCATCGAACGGCACCGGCTTGCCCCAGTATTCCTTGCTGCGCGCGTGTTGTGTCTCGAGGACGGTGTCGCGCAATGCCTCGAGCACCTGCAGGCGCGTGCCGCCGGCGATCTTGCCGTCCGTGAACAGCCTCAATTGCGTCAGCAGCAGCGCCTGGCGAGGTGCCAGTTCGGTGGCCGACAATTGCGCGAGAAACGTCTTCGTTTCCGCAACGGTCGAAATTTTCAGTAATCCGGGTGTCGAGCTCAAAACCGTGGCCATGGCGTATCCCATTGATAACGGGTACGCATTATTCTGATTGAATGAAAATGACGGCAAGTGAATATGTCACATGTCGCCGATGCACGACAAGACCCGTGCGGCACCGTGTGCAGAATGACACGCATCACAGCAGCACCCGTTCGATGCCGCCGCTGTTCGCCTTGTTCACGTAATCACTCATCCAGTTCGCGCCCAGCAGGCGGTTGGCCATTTCCACCACGATGTAATCGGGTTCGGTGCCGGCATCGGCGGAAAAACGCGCGAGCCCCTGCAGGCACGACGGGCACGAGGTCAGTATCTTGATGGCGGCCTTGTCATCGCCGGAACGCAGCTGTGCGGCGCCGCGGCGCATTTCCTCTTCCTTGCGGAAGCGCACCTGCGTCGAGATGTCGGGTCGTGTGACGGCCAGGGTTCCGGACTCTCCGCAGCAGCGTTCGCTCGGCAGAACAGGCGCCGCCATCAGCGTGTTGACCACTTTCATCGGCGCATGCGTTTTCATCGGTGTATGGCAGGGGTCATGATACATGTAGCGCACCCCGGTGGCGCCTTCGAGCCGGACGCCGCGTTCCAGCAGGTATTCGTGGATGTCGAGCAGCCGGCATCCCGGGAATATCCTGTCGAATTCGTATTTCTGCAGCTGGTCCATGCAGGTGCCGCAGGACACGATCACGGTTTTGATGTCGAGGTAGTTGAGCGTGTGCGCTACCCGGTGGAACAGCACGCGGTTGGCGGTGGTGATGGCCTGGCCCCTGGCCTCCTCGCCGGCCGCGGTCTGCGGGTAACCGCAGCACAGGTAACCCGGCGGCAGCACGGTCTGCACGCCGAGGTCATACAGCATGGCCTGGGTTGCCAGGCCGACCTGGCTGAACAGGCGCTCGGAGCCGCACCCCGGGAAATAAAAAACCGCGTCGGTATCCTCAGATACCCTGGCCGGATCGCGGATCACCGGCACGATGCGCGCGTCTTCGATGTCGAGCAGCGCGCGTGATGCCTGCTTCGGCAGCTTTCCGGGCATCGGCTTGTTGATGAAATGGATGACCTGAGCACGCACCGGGGGTTTGCCGACCGTGGCCGGTGGACGGCCGGTCTGTGCGCCGGCCAGTCCCAGGGCTTTGGCTGCACGGTGGGCGATGCGCTGAACCCTGTAACCCCAGTCGATCATCAGTTTGCGCACGACGTGGATGGTGCGCGGATCGGTGGTGTTCAGAAACAGCATGGATGCGCGGGCTCCGGCATTGAAGCGGCGCTTGCCGTGCTGGCGAAGGAAGTTGCGCATCGCGATCGACACGTCGCCGAAATCAATGTCGACCGGGCACGGATTTGCGCACTTGTGGCACACGGTGCAGTGATCGGCCACGTCGCCGAATTCGTCGAAATGCTCCAGGGATATGCCGCGGCGCGTCTGTTCCTCGTAGAGAAAGGCTTCGATCAGCAGGCCGGTGGCGAGGATCTTGTTGCGCGGGCTGTAGAGCAGGTTGGCGCGGGGCACGTGGGTCGCGCACACGGGTTTGCATTTGCCGCAGCGCAGGCAGTCCTTGACCGAATCCGCGATCGCGCCGACATCGGATTGCTCGAGGATCAGGCTTTCCGCGCCGAGCAGCGAAAAGCTCGGTGTGTAGGCGTTGCCCAGGGCGGCTCCGGGCAGCAGCTTGCCCTTGTTGAAGTGCCCGTGCGGATCAACCCGGTCCTTGTAGGCCTTGAAGTCGGCAATGCGAGCTTCCGGCAGGAATTCCAGTTTGGTGATGCCGATGCCGTGCTCGCCGGAGATCACGCCGTCGAGGGATTCCGCGAGCCGCATGATGCGGGCAACGGCATCGGCGGCTTCCTGCAGCATCACGTAGTTGTCGGAGTTGACGGGGATGTTGGTATGCACGTTGCCGTCGCCTGCGTGCATGTGCAGCGCGACGAACACGCGGCCGCGCAGGGCCTGGCGATGCGCGGCGTCGATCGTTTCCATGACTTTGACGAACGGCCGGCCACCGAAGATGTCGGCAAGGTGCGTGCGCACCTCTTCCTTCCAGGAAACCCGCAGCGTATGGTCCTGCAGAACGTGGAACAGCGTGCCCCCGGCGTGGCGCGATAACAGATCCGGTGGGATGACCGCCTGCTCGCCGAGAATGATGTCAACCGGGCGGTCCAGGCGGTCCAGCAGCCATTGCCAGCGCTGGCGGGCGGCTTCGATCAGCGCGCGCGCGCGCGCAGGGCGGTCCCCGATGACTTCCGCCGCGGAGACCCCGGGATCCGGGCTGGCGACCGGCAGTTCGCCGGCCATCACGGAATCGACGGCGTCGAGGATGCGCAACTTGTTGCGGATCGACAGCTCGATGTTGATTCGCTCTATGCCGTCGGAATAATCGCCCAGGCGCTCCAGCGGAATGACCACGTCCTCGTTGATCTTGAAGGCGTTGGTATGGCGCGCGATTGCCGCGGTGCGCGCGCGGTCCAGCCAGAAGCTGCGGCGGGCGTCGGCGGAAACCGCGACGAACCCTTCCGCACCGCGGGCATTGGCGATGCGCACCACCTGCGAAGCCGCCGCGGCCACGGCGTTTTCGTCGTCGCCGACGATGTCGCCGACCAGCACCATTTTCGGGCGGCCGGCGCGCCGCGCCTTGGTGGCGTAACCGACGGCCTTCAGGTAACGCGCATCGAGATGTTCCAGTCCTGCAAGCACGGCATCCGGATTGCCGTCGAGGTAGCGCTTGATTTCGACGATCGAGGGCACGGCCTCGCGCACCGCACTGAAGAATTCCAGGCACACGGTACGGATGGCCGGCGGCATTTTGTGCAGCACGAAGGTGGCCTGGGTGATGATGCCGTCGCAGCCTTCCTTCTGGATTCCCGGTAGCCCGCCGAGCACCTTGTCGGTGACGTCCTTGCCCAGGCCGCGCTTGCGGAAGGCGGTGCCCGGGATTTCCAGGATTTCAGGCTCGCCTTCCGCGGTCCTGCCGTCGCGCCTGTAGCGCGTGATGCGGAAGCGGGCAGTCGCGACGTCATGGATCTTGCCGAGGTTGTGATCGAGGCGTTCGACGAGCATCCAGCGGGCATCCGGCGTCACCATTTTCCACGACGCCAGGTTGTCCAGCGCGGTACCCCACAACACCGCTTTTTTGCCGCCGGCATTCATGGCGACATTGCCGCCGATGCACGAGGCGTCCGCCGACGTCGGATCGCAGGCGAATACCAGTCCTGCGTTTTCCGCGGCTTCCATGGCCCTGCGTGTGACCACGCCGGCGCCGCAACGGAGGGTGGCGACCGGGCGGTCCACGCCCGGCAGGCCTGCCTGCACTATCGGTTCGAGCCGGTCGAGTTTTTCGGTGTTGATGACCGCGGAGTGACGCGTCAGCGGAATCGCGCCACCGGTATAGCCGGTGCCGCCGCCGCGCGGAATGATGGTCAGGCCGAGTTCGATGCAGGCGGCAACCACGGCGGCCACTTCGTTTTCGGTGTCAGGATTGATGACCACGAAGGGATATTCGACCCGCCAGTCGGTGGCGTCGGTGACGTGCGACACGCGCGCGAGTCCGTCGAACTGCACGTTGTCGCGGCGCGTGGCGCGTGAAAGGCGGGCCAGGGCGCGCCGGCGCAGCGCCAGGGTCTGCTCGAATTCGGCTTCGAAGTCATCGACTGCATCGTGCGCCGCCGCCAGCAGGGCGCTGACGCGGGCGTCAGGCGTTTCCCGTCGCGTTTCGATTTCCGCCAGGCGGCTGCGCATGCCATCGACCAGTGCGGCGCGGCGCCTGCGGTTGCCGAGCAGGTCGTCCTCGATGTACGGGTTGCGTTTGACGACCCACATGTCGCCGAGCACTTCGTACAGCATTTTCGCCGAACGCCCGGTCCGGCGCTGGGCGCGCAGTTCGTTGAGCAGATCCCAGCGCGCGGCGCCGAGCAGGCGGATGACGATCTCGCGGTCGGAGAACGACGTGTAGTTGTAGGGTATTTCGCGCAGGCGGGCGGTCATGACGGCGGGGTTTGCGGAATGAAAAATGGGGGAGCGTTACCGGTTGCATGGCACGCAGCCGCATGCCTGCGCGCATGCAGCGAATTTTAACGCAATGCCGCGGCGGGGGTACTCAGGCGGCGAGCACGGCTATCAGCCAGTAGCGGGCGAATTTTCCAAGGGCGATGAAACCGGCCGACCACCACGGATTGAGCCTCAGCCAGCCTGCGGCCACGCACAGGGGATCACCCAGCAGAGGTACCCACGACAGCAGCAGGGCCGGACTGCCCCAGCGCCGGACCGCGGCGAGTCCGCGCAGCGGTCGGGTTGGCGGTATCAGCCGTCCGATCAGGTAGGACGACATGCCGCCCAGCGTGTTGCCCAGTGTCGCAATCCCGAGGGCGGGCCACAGCTGGTCGGGATGCAGCCTGAGGGTGCCGAACAATACCGCCTCCGATCCGCCGGGCAGCAGGGTTGCGGCGAGGAAGCTGCTGAGGAACAGCGCACCTAGCGTGGTTGGGGCATCCACCGGGTTTGATGCAAGCGGAATTTCGATTTGAACAAGGACGCGGGGTTCTTTAAACTCTGCCGTTCCGCGTCCGGCCATCCGGACACCAATTCCCGGCCGGGCACGCAACGGACATGAGCACCCTGATCTCCGAAGAATACCGCAAGATGCAGGAGGAACTGCACAGGAACCCGAACTACGGGGTCGCTTCCGTGCAGTATGCGCCGATCGTGGCTGACATCCTCAGGCAGGTGGGATCGCAGGAACTGCTCGATTACGGCGCCGGCAAGGGGCGCCTCGGTGAAACGCTGAAAACGCTGCTGCCCAATCCGCCGCTGATCCGCCACTATGATCCGGCACGTCCGGAATGGGCGGCGACACCGCAGCCTGCGCCGTTCGTGACCTGCATCGACGTGCTCGAACACATCGAACCGGATTTGCTCGACAACGTGCTGGACGACCTGCAGCGCGTCACCGCCGGCCACGGCCTGTTTACCGTGCATACGGGACCTGCGGCCAAGGTGCTGGCCGACGGCCGCAATGCCCACCTGATCCAGCAACCGCCGTCGTGGTGGCTGCCGAAGTTCATGCAGCGCTTCGATCTCGTCGTGTTCCAGCGCATGCCGCAGGGATTCTGGATTGCGGTTCATGCCAGGGAAGGAACCTGATGCCCGTGTGCACCACCGCCGCACCGGCAGTCCATGCCGCCAGTCATAAACACCGATTCAAATAAGAGAAAAGGAAAGCACGATGGATTATGCAATCGATTTTCCCGGCGTCGTCACCTTGCCGGTCGTGGAGAGCAACAAGGCGTTCCCGGTGGGGCGGATTTACTGCGTCGGCCGCAACTATGCCGAACACGCGCGCGAGATGGGGCATGATCCCGATCGCGAGCCGCCGTTTTTCTTCATGAAGCCCGCCGATGCCATCGTGCCCAATGGCGCGACCATCCCCTACCCGCAGGAGACCAGCGATCTGCACCATGAAATCGAAATGATCGTCGCCATCGGCAAGGGCGGCGCCGACATCCCGGTGGCGAAGGCGCTGGACCACGTGTTCGGCTACGGCGTCGGGCTCGACATGACCCGCCGCGACCTGCAGGGCGCGGCCAAGAAAATGGGGCGGCCGTGGGAAATGGGCAAGGCCTTCGACAATTCCGCGCCTTGCACCGCGCTCAAAACCGTGGCCATGGTCGGTCATCCGGCCAGGGGCGCGATCTGGCTGAAAGTGAACGGCGCAGTCAAGCAGAAGGGCGACCTGTCGGAACTGATCTGGAACATCCCGGAGACGATTTCGTACCTGTCGAAACTGATCACGCTGCGTCCCGGCGACATCATCATGTCGGGCACGCCAGCCGGCGTCGGGCCGGTGCAGCGCGGCGACAGGCTGGAAGGCCATGTCGACGGCGTCGGTGACCTGACGGTGTCCTACGCGAAATGAGACTGAAGGTGTGAACGGTACGCTGCGGAACGTCAGGGCGTGAAAGGCCGATTGCCGGACTCGAAGGAGATTCGGCAGTTCATGCACTCCCAAACAGTGAATTGAGATCCTGAGCCGGCCTGCACCGGCAGCGGAGATTGCTTCATTACTTGATGTCGATGTGGTCCGGCGCCAATCGATTGTGATGCCGGTCATGCATTGTTGCGTAAGCAGCCTCAATGTTTCTGGCAAATGTCTGGCAGTCGAACAGCGGTGCTTCCAGCCTGTTTTTTGCCAGTTTCTCGCGGATTCCAGCCATCTTGTCCGTATTGGTTGCCAGTTCCATCGCTCGTGTCTCGTATTCCTCCCGGGTGCGGGTGATGAGTTCCGGCAATCCGATGCCGTTAAGCAGACTGCCGGCAACCCTGCTCGCAAACGACGTTCCCATAAGGGTGAGGACCGGCAGTCCGGCCCACAAAGCATCACTTGCAGTGGTGTGTGCGTTGCAGGGCAACGTATCAACAAACAGGTCGGCAAGCCGGTGTCTTGCCAAATGTTCCGCGAGGGGCATGCGTTCTGCAAATATCAGCCGCTGTCCGTTGATGCCCCTGCGCTCCGCCTCTTTTTTCAGGTTCCTGGCCGCGGTCGGGTGACCTTCAAACAGCCACAACACGCTGTGCTCGATTCGACCGAGCAGCCTCATCCACACATCAAAAGTGGCTGGCGTAATCTTGTAATTATTGTTGAAGCAGCAAAAAACGAAACCGGACCGGGGCAGCCCGCAATCTTCCCTCGTATAGGTCCTCTCTGATATCTCGCGCTTCGGATCATTGACCTGATAACTGTGGGGAAGACAGACTATCTTTTCGGAGTAATGCCGCCGGCTTTCATCCGGGATGAGCATTTTGTCGGCGATGATGTAGTCGATGTAGCTGGCTCCCATGCTCCCCGGATAGCCCAGGTAGTTGACTTGTACGGGGGCGCACCGCGCGGCGAATATCCCGGGTCGTGAATCCTGCGTAAGTCCCTTGAGATCAACGGCTATATCAATGCCGATTTCTCTCGAGAGGCTGGCGACATCCAGGTCGCTTTTTGCACGGACATCCATGAAACTGTCGAAAGCCGCGGATATTCGCTTTCGCATCGGATCATTATTCCCGGGGCCGAAGGAAAATCCGATCAGTTCAAACCGGGATTTGTCATGAACCTCGAACAAATTCGCCATCAGGAAGGCTGTGGCGTGGTCATGATAATCGGCGGAGTAATACCCGATCCGGATTTTCCCGCCGCGTTTTTTTCCGGAAATGGGCCCCAGGGCCCTGTTGGCGGGGCATTTGGCCTGTACCCAGTTCTCCGCTGCCAGCTTCTGCGTTTCGGGGGAATCGGATATCGCGAGCAGTTCGAAGGGGGCTGATGCTTTCTCGCGCCTCTTGATACGGGCGTTCAGGTCGGCAATGTGCTGATCGAGGTTTTCCCAATCGCAGACATGCATCTTCAGGTTGAGGAAGGCGCCAAACAGGAACTCCTGGTCCGGTTTCAACCGGAACGATTTTTCAAAACTCGCAATGGCGGCATCGAGTTGATTGAGCTCCTTGAGCGCATAGCCGCGATTGGCGTAAGCCTCGGCGTAATCCGGGTTGATTTGAATGGCCTGGTCATAACTGGTGACTGCGGCGTCCAACTGCTTGATTTCAGCAAGGGCATCCCCGCGGTTGGAATATGCCTCGGCATAATGCGGATTCAGGGCGATGGCCTTGCCGTAACAATCGATGGCTTCCTGGTACTGGCGTGTTTCTGCTGCGATCAGGCCGAGGTTCAGAATCGCCTCCGGATTGTCAGGATCCGACTGCAACAGTCCGGAAATTATCTTTCTGGCCTCGTCGTGCTGTTTCAGCCTGACAAGGACCGCGGACAGATTCGTCAGCGTCGGAATGTGCCCGGGCAGGAATTTCAGGGATTTTTTCAGTTTATTTTCCGCAGACTTCCAGTCTCCCTGTTCGATATGCTGGAAAGCCTCGAAGAATGAGTCCTGTGCCGCCTTGATTCTGTGTGCCGGGATATTGCTCATGATTTGAGTATTTTTTGGGAAACACGATCCCTCTGGCCCCTGAACCCTTGCCCGGATGTCGCCATCCGGAATTTCCTGATCGCAATTATGCCTTGTAGGCAGCGGTCATCATTCGAAGTAAGCCCCAGCCGGACCGGCATGGTCAAGCCGGTGTGCACGGCAATAGCCCCGGTCAGTTTGCAATCCCGTTCTGCAGGCGTCTGCTGGCTGCGCCCGGCATAATGCCGCTGCAGGCGCGTGTAGAATCCCGGGGCCGTTTCTTCCATTTCCTTTTACCGCTCACGTTACACGGAGGGTTCCATGAAAACCAGAAAACTGGGCAGCGGCGGGCCGGCGGTTTCCGCGCTGGGATTGGGCTGCATGGGCATGTCCATCAGCTACGGCGAACCCGACGATGCCGAATCGATCGCCACCATGCACCGCGCCTTCGAACTCGGCTGCAACCTGCTGGTGACCTCCGATGCCTACGGCAGTGGCGTCAACGAGGCCCTGATCGCGAAAGCGGTCAGGGGGCGCCGCGAGCAGGTGCTGATTGCCACCAAGTTCGGCAACCTCGGACTGGCGGCGCGCGGCGGCGGCGATGCGCCGGCGCTTACCGGCGGCCATCCCGATTACGTGCCGCAGGCCTGCGACAAAAGCCTGAAGAACCTCGGCGTCGATGTCATCGACATCTACGGCCTGCATCGAGTCGATGCGGCGGTGCCGATCGAAGACACGGTGGGCGCGATGAAGCGTTTGGTGGAACAGGGCAAGGTGCGTTATCTCGCCTTGTCCGAGGCCGGTGCGCAGACCATACGCCGCGCCCATGCCGTGCATCCCATCGTTGCGGTGGAGACCGAATATTCGCTGTGGAGCCGAGACGTCGAAAACGAAATCCTGCCGGTGTGCCGCGAACTCGGCATCGGTTTCATGGCGTATGCGCCGCTGGGCCGCGGCTACCTGACTGCGACCATCAAAAGCGTTGATGACTTGATTGCCAAGGACCGGCGCCGTGAACACCCGCGGTTCCTGCCTGAAAATATCAATAAAAACAATAACTTACTGAATTCCATCGAGGCGATAGCAAGTGCTCACAAAGCGACCCCGGCGCAAGTGGCGCTGGCCTGGCTGCTGGCGCAGGGTGGGGACATCGTGCCGATACCCGGCACCAAGCGACGCCGGTATCTCGAGGAAAATTGCGCCGCTGCGGAACTGCAGCTAGATGCCGCAGAACTGGCGCAGTTGAGTGCGGCGTTTCCACCGGGCGTGGTTGCCGGTACGCGTTATCCTGAAAAACAGCTGAAGGCGCTGGGGATCTAGCCTGTTGTCAAAAAAACTGAGCGGGCCCCGGAAACCAGTAACTCCTGAAAAAAACGGGTGCCGGGGGTTTTGCAGTACCCTGCCGCTTTCCATGTCATGACCAACCTGGCCAAAGCGCAGGAACTGTTTTTTGCCGCGCTGGATGCGCAGAACCGGAACGATCTCGAGGGCGCCGAGCAGTTGTACAAAGAGGCGCTGGTGCAGGCGCCGGATCGTCCGAGCATACTGAACAATCTGGCAGTGGTATTGCAGTTGCAGGGGAAATACCCGGAGTCCCGGCAATGCTGTGAACACCTGCTGGAACTGAATCCTGCCGACGCGACGGCATGGATGAATCTCGGCAATGTCCAGGCCGGCCTGCAGCAGGTGCCGGAGGCGCTGGCCAGTTATGCCAAGTCACTGGCCATCGATCCCGGATACGTGGAGGCTCTGGTCAACCGCGCCGGCGCGCTGGCCATGGCGGGCCGGCATGCCGAAGCCCTGGCGGATCTGGACCACGCGCTGCAGATCGCGCCAGACCATCCGGAAGCGCGCCTCAACCGGGGGAACGCGCTGGTCGATCTGCATCGTCCGGAAGAAGCGCTGGAGGATTACCGGCGCTGCCTGGAACAGGATCCCGGCAACGCCAAAACCCTCAGCAGCCTGGGCAATGCCCTGCTTGAGGCAGGGAATCCGCAGGAGTCGCTGGCCGTCTGCGAACAGGCGCTGGCCCTGGATCCCGCGTATGCCGAGGGCTACCAGAACCGCGGCAATGCCCTGCGCGACCTGAAACGATATGACGAAGCACTGCAGGACTATGCCCGCGCCCAGAGCCTGGCGCCGTCGCAGCCGGGAGCGTACTGGAACGAGTCCCTGTGCCGCCTGTTGCTCGAAGATTTTGAACAGGGTTGGCAGCATTACCCGCAGGGCTGGGCTGCCGGGCAAAGGGGCAGGCAGAAACCATTCTTCGTTCAGCCGGAATGGAACGGCACCCATGTCGACGGCACGCTGCTGGCGTGGGGCGAGCAGGGCATAGGCGACCAGGTATTGCATGCGAGCATGCTGGAGCAATTGCAGGCTTGTGCGCGGCGCCTGCTGGTTGGGGTGGATCCGCGACTGATCCCGCTGTTCCGGAGATCGTTTCCCGGCATCGGTTTCGTGTCCCTGGGTGAGTTGCCGGGAATCGATGGTTTCGATGTGCAGGTGGCGCTTGGCGACATCGGCGCGCACCTGCGAAAAACACGGGACAGTTTTCCGCAGGGCCGCGGCGCTTTTCTCAGCGCTGACCGCGCGCGAGCGCAGACGCTTGGCAGACGACTGCATGCAGACGGAAAATTTGTCTGCGGAATTTCCTGGCGCAGCGCCAATCCCCGGCTGGGCAGGTTCAAGAGCCTGGCCTTGCAGGAACTGGCCGCAATGATATCCATACCGGGCGTGTTATGCGTGGACCTGCAGTATGGTGATACCCGCGAAGAACGCCTGACGTTGCAAAAAGATTTCGGGCTGGACCTCGTACGCGTTGAAGAAATCGACAATTTCCGCGACATCGACGGACTCGCGGCGCTGATCGCTGCCTGTGACATGGTGGTATCGGTCAGCAATACCACCGTGCACCTGGCCGGTGCCCTGGGCAAGCCGACCGCGATCCTGCTGCCTTATGCCCAGGGCAGCCTCTGGTACTGGCATGAGAACCGCGACACCAGTCTTTGGTATCCAAGTTGCCGCCTGCTGAGGCAGAAGAGCATGGGTGACTGGAGCAATGTGATCGCGGACGCCGCCGGGATGATCCGCAGCGCAGCAGGCAAGCGTTAGCGATGTCGCGATTTTCGCGGTATCGCGGTGTGCTCAGGGCAACGGCGTTTTGCCGGCGTGCAGCATCGCATCGCGTTCTGCGAACCACTCCTTGGCGTATTCGCAGCCGGCATATTCGCTGAAGTACGGGCCGCCCAATGTGTAATGCACCAGCGCGGCATTGCTGCGCGGCGCATCGTATCCGACCAGGTGATTCCATTGTGACGGCAGGGCGCCGATCAGGTCATCGTTGCCCAGCCATTTGAACTGGTGCAGCTCAAGGCCTGAAGCGGTATTCACGTATTCCGGGGTCAGCGCGCGACAGCGCACGTTGTTGAACAGCATCACGCTCGACCAGTTCTTCTTCTCGTATTTTGTCTGCGGTTCGTTGAGGAACTTGCGCTCCTCTTTCGGCACATGGTGGTGCTTGACCGCCATCACTGCATAACGCTCGTCGCGCAATGCCCACAGTTTCGCGATGTCATCGAGCACCAGCATGTCGCAGTCCATGAAAATCGACCATCCCGTGTAGTCCGACAGGTACGGCGCGAGAAACCGCGAGAAGGAAAAATCAGTCGATTGCAGGGGATGGCGTTCGCGGTGGAACAGGCCCCGCAACTGCGACAGCATCAGCGGTGCAATGGTGACCGGAGCGGAGGCGCGGCGGTGGATGCTGTAGGCGAGTACATTGAAGGCCGCAGCTTCGCGGCCATCGTAGCCGATA
>JBFWOE010000002.1:0-70369 GCA_050250695.1 Burkholderiales bacterium | reverse complement strand
GAAGTGATCACCGGCGCCAATGTGCTGATTTCCGAGTTGAGTTGCGCGACACCCAGCGTGGTGCGCACCAGCGGCCACGTGGTGGGGAATTTCCAGAAGCTGGTTCCCTCCGGGGCCTCCACCTGCAATTACGAAGTCGGCACGGCCGGCGCCTATACGCCGGCATCCCTGGCGTTTACCGGGGCGACCGCGGGGCGGCTGATCGTGCGATCAACCGCCAGCGATCACCCCAATGTCAATACCTCGGGCTTCACGATCAACCGCACGGTCAACCGCTACTGGACGCTGACCACGACTGGAGTGACCGGGACCGCGCTGACCACTTTCACCAACTACGCTGCAACGCTGACTTTCATCAACCCCGGCGACATGGATGCCGGTATTGATCCGGCGCTGTTCGAGATCAAACGCTGGTCAGGCGCTGCCTGGTTCAACACGACAGTCGGCACCCGCACCGCGACTACCACACAGGCTTCCGGCATCACCGCGCTGGGTGAACTGCAGATCGGCGAAGTCGGATCAACGCCCCCCGGCAGTTTCAACGCCTTCGAGACGGCAACCGGCGCCGGCCTGATCACCGGCGTGATCCGCACCAAACGCGCCGGTGTTGCGTTCAGCCTGGATGTGGTGGCGATCGCCGCGGCTGCGCAGCTCAATACCTTTACCGATACGGTGCAGGTCGATCTCCTCGGCAACAACACGCTGGGTGTCGCGCTCGACGGCAACAATTGTCCGACCTCGTTTACCGTGGTCCAGACCGTAAGCCCCGACCCGACCATTACCACCGGGCGCTCGACCGTGAATTTCGCTGCAGTGGCGGATTCCTGGCGCGATGTGCGGGTACGCATCCGCTGGCCGACCGGCGCGCCGACGGTGACCAGTTGCTCGACCGACAATTTCGCGATCCGGCCCGAGGCCTTTGCCGCGTTTGCGGCAAGCAATGCGACGCGTACCACCGCGGGACTGGTCAACACACTCGACAGCACGGTATTCGGGGCAACCGTGCACAACGCCGGCCGGCCGTTCAGCGTGCGCGCCAATGCGGTCAACGGCGCGGGTTTGCCGGTGGTCACCACCAACTACGCCGGCACGCCGGTGGTCACCACCTCGGTATGCGGCCCCGGCGTGGGTTTCGAAGCCTGCACCGCGAGCACAGGCACGCTGTCGCTGGGCACCACGTTTGTCGCCGGGCAGCTGATTTCGGATGTCGCGCAATACAACGATGTCGGCGCCTTCAGCGTGCAGTTGACCGACAGCGATTTTGCTTCCGTCGATGCCGCTGATGGTTCGACACTGGCCGAGCGCCAGATCGTTTCGGCAGTAATCAATGTCGGGCGTTTTACGCCGGACAATTTTGCAGTGGCCACCAACGTGCCGGTCTTCGCGCCGGCATGCACCGGTTTTACCTACCAGGGGCAGGCCTTCAATTATTCGACGGCACCGGTGATGACCGTCACCGCCCGCGATGCCAATGGCAATACCACCACGCGTTACACCGGGAGCTGGTGGCGTCTCTCGAACGGCACGTTGACGCCGGCAGCGCAGGCATCGCGTTATGCCGCGGCGGGCGGCACACTGGATATCACGGGATTGCCCGCGGTGGGTGCCGATCCGGCAATCGTGGATTCAGGAAACGGCAGCGGCACGCTGACATTCAGTTCTGGCAGCGGGCTGAGCTTTGCGCGCAACAGTGCGGTGCCCTCCGCGGAATTCGATGCGGAAATTGCGCTTTCGCTCAATGTGGTCGACGCTGACAGCGTCGCTTACGCAGGCAACCCGGCAGCTTTTGGCGCGGCCAGCCCCGGCAACGGCATTTCCTTCAGCGACGGCGATGCCGGCACCGTCAATGACAAGCGCGTGCGTTACGGCCGCCTGCGCCTGGGCGGCGGCAGCGGTTCCCAGCTGCTGTCCCTGAATCTTCCCGTCGAAGCCCAGTACTGGAACGGCAGCTCGTTCATCATCAATCCGCTCGATAATTGCACACCGCTGGTCGCCGGCAATGTCGGATTGGGCAATTTTCTCGGCAGTCTCAACCCCGGCGAAACCGCTGCGACGATCACCAGCAGCCCGCTGCAGGCGGGGCAGAGCATGATCCGGTTGAGCGCCCCCGGCAGCGGCAATGCCGGCAGCGTGGACGTGGCGGTGAATCTGGGTGGGGGTGCCAGCGCCGATGCATGTCCGTCGTTTGCGCCGCTGGCGGCTGCGGCCAACCTGCCGCACCTGCGCGGCGCGTGGTGCGGCGGAACCGCCACCCGCGATCCTGCGGTGCGCGCGCGCTTCGGCGTGCGCGGCAATGCCGGCGAAGCCATCCACAATCGCGAGAGTTACAAGTGAGCCCGATCGCGGAAAGAACCTGCGCAATGCAGATTCGCCGACAAATGCGCGAAGCAGGAATTCGTGTATCCCGGCCTCATGCGCTGATTCCGGCGATTGGCAAACGGAGCCTGTATCCCTTGTTCCGGGCCTTGCTCCTGGTGATGGTTGCTGTCCTGTTTTTCCAGAATGCGGCATCCGCGGCGATAACTTATTTTGGTTCAGCGTCGAATCCTGCCGACAACGGGTCGCTGGATACGAGCCCGGTGGTCGTTACCCCGCCGGTTGGGATGCAGGCGGGTGACCTGGTCATCCTCGTTGCCAATGTACGGGAGGCCGGCCGGACACTGGCGATTTCGGCCACCGGCGGGCAAGCCTGGACCTCCGAAACCACCAACACCACCAATACGACGCAAAGGATATTCTGGGCCCGTTATAACGGTACCTGGTCGGCCAATCCCAGCGTTGCCAATGGCGGTGGTGGCGGGATCAATGCCACTACCCTGGTCATGCACGTGTTCAGGCCGACTTCGAGTGTCAATACCTGGGCGGTGGATGTTGCGCTGACCAACGGCAGCTTTACCGCTGTCGCTGGCGGTGCGGACAAGACGATCACGGGCATCAACACCGTCACGCCTGGCGCCCTGGTGTTTGCGACCTGGGCGACCGCGGACAACAATACCTGGGCATTGCAAACCGCGGGATGGGCAAACGCCGGCGGCACGCAGTACCGCAACCTCGACAGTAACGACTCATCCCAGTCTGCCGCCTACCAGATCATGCCCACGGCGGGGGCAACGGGCAACGTAACCAACCGGCAAACAGCCAACGGCAACGATGCCGGCAACTCGGCCATCATCGCCTTCAGGGAGGTGCCGACGACCTATTTCAGCCGTGCCAGTACGGCGTGGAACACCGGCACCACCTGGAGCGTGGCCGGCTGCGGCGGTGTGAGCGCTGGCGCAACGCCTGTTGCGAATGCCAATGTAGTGATCTGTACCGGACACACGGTTCCCCTCAACACCAACACGCCGAGCCTGGGCAGCCTGACCATCCAGGCGGGGGGCACGCTCGATATCGGCGACAGTGGTGCGGCGCGGACGCTGACCGTGGCGGGTGACGTCGACAATTCGGGCACGCTGCAGTACGCAACCGCGGCCAACCACGCGATAAGCATCGGCGGCCAGTTCACCATTGCCGGCGGCGGCCTGTTCACTTCGGCTGCTGTGGCCGGCGCGCGGACACTGAATGTGACCGGATTGATCAGCAATGCCGGCACTTTCCGCTTTGCCGGTACTGCTGCGATGACGGTTACCGCAACCGGCGGCATCACCAACAGCAGCGTGTTCGACGTCAGTACGCTGTCCAACGTCAGCCACACACTGAATATTGCCGGCAACCTCAGCAACAGCGGCACCATGCTGCTGGCCTCCGATGCCGACAGCCTGGTCAATACCACATTCAATGGCACGGTGCAGGCGGTCGGGGGCAGTTCGGGCGCGACATTCAACAACGTCACGACCGGCGGGACCACAACGGTGACTTTATCGCAGCCCCAGGTGATCAGCGGCACGCTGACGCTGGCGGCCGGCACCACACTGAATGCAGGTGCGCTGAGCCACACCCTTGCCGGCAATTTCACCAACAATGGCGGTACGTTCGATCCGTCCACCGGGACGTTCACGTTCAACGGTGCAGGCGCCCAGACCATCGGCGGCAGCGCCGGCACCACGTTCCACAACCTGGTGACCTTCGGCAGTGCCGCCGTCACGGTAACGCAGCCGCTGGCCATCGGCGGCGACCTGACCCTGGGCAACGGCACCACGTTCAGCGCCGGCGCTTCCAGCCATACCATCGCCGGCAATTTCAGCAACAACGGCGCCGCATTTTCATCCACCGGATTGTTCACTTTCAACGGCGGCTCGGCACAGGTCATCGGCGGCACGACCGGTTCGACGTTCAACAACCTGACCATCAATTCGGCGGGGGTTACATTGTCCGGCGTCAACACCACGACCAGTGGCGTATTGACGTTCACCGCGGGCATAGTCACCACCGGCGCCAACGTGATGATCGTCACCGGAAACTGTCCGGGCAGTGTGTCGCGAACCTCCGGCCATGTCGCAGGTCCGCTGCGGCTGCGCGTGCCTGCCGGGTCACCAAGCTGCCTGTTTCCCGTTGGCGATGCGGCTTCCGGGTACCGGCCGGTCAGCCTTGCCTTCACCACTGTATCCGCTGCCGGCGACGTGACGGTTTCGGTAACCCAGGCCGATGGCGAACATCCGGATATCGGTACTTCGACGATTGAATCCGCCTACAACGTCAATCGTTACTGGACGCTGGCCAACAGCGGCACCACGTTTGCGTCGGCCATCGCGACATTCAATTATCTGCCCGGCGACGCCGACGCCGGCACCGACCAGACGGCATTTATTGCCGGGCGTTACGCCGCCGGCTGGACCTATCCCTCCAGCACGGCCGGTGCCGGCAGCGTGCAGGCCTCGGGGCTGCTGACTGCAACTCTGGCCGGCGATTACGTGCTCGGCGAGACCACGCCGGTGCTGTTCTCGCACTGGCGCATGGACCAGCCCGGCGGCTGGAACGGCACGCCCGGTGAAGTTCTTGACCATGGAACAGGCGGCATGCACGGCACTGCATCGGGGCTGGTGACGCGGCCGACCACCTCGAACCTGAGCCCGGCGATTGCCGGCAGCCCTGGGACCTGCCAGTACGGGGTGTTCACCCGGTCCAACAAGGATTACGTGGCTTTGCCCGGCGGGTATCCGAGCCTCGCTTCGGCACCTGGCGGATTCACGATCACCGCCTGGATCAATACCACCAACAGCACGCTGCCCGGCCAGCGCATTCTGATCGACGATGAAACCAACAGCAGTCCTGGCGGCTGGGGATTCAGCGTCGGTGAAACCACGGCATTCGGCGCCGGGGGGCTGCGTTTTTTTTACCGTCAGCCCAGTGTTTACATACTCGATACCGTACCCATACCGAGTAACCAGTGGCTGTTTGTCGCACTGTCCGTCAGCCTGGCCGCAGGCGTGAACGCCAGTTCAGCGACGATTTATGCCTACGACACATCGGGCGTACTGGTGACCTCCAACACCGGGACGTTTACCTGGACCGCCGGATCCGATGCGGGCACGGCCTCGATCGGCGGCGAAACCAATGCCTCCGGCGAAGGCACCAATGCCTTCGGTTTCAGCGGCAACCTGGACGAGATTCGCGTCTACCAGCGTCCACTGAGCCAGCAGCGCATCAATCTGATCCGCCAGGACGCGCGCTCCTGCGCCCTGCTTGACCACATCCGCATCGAACATGACGGCATCGGACTGACCTGCGCTCCGGAAACGGTGACCGTTAAGGCTTGCAGCGATGCCGCCTGCAGCGCGACCTATTCAGGTATTGTCACTACGACACTGACGCCGACGGGTTGGGTGGGCGGCGATACCATCAATTTCAGCGGATCGACCACTGTCGATCTGCGCCGAACCACAGCCGGGGTTGTCACGGTGGGAGCGCCGACGGTCGGCACTGTACCGGCACCCGCGTCATCAACCCGGTGCTTCAACGGCCTGGTCGAGACCTGCGACATCGATTTCAAGGACACGGGTTTCCTGTTCAGCGCGATTCCCGCGCAAACCGCGGGCACGACCTCGGCCACGCATACGGTGCAGGCGGTGCGCACGGATAATTCCACCGGGGCCTGCGTCGGCCTGTTCACAGGCAACGTGCCCAACATCGAGCTTGCTTCTGAATGCGTGAATCCGGGCATCTGTGCCGGAGAACAGGTGACGCTCACCAACAACGGCTCGGGAGTCATTGCGGCCAATGACGGCGGTGCCGTCGGCTCATGGACCGCACGTACGCTGACTTTTGGCGCAAATTCGACGGCGGACTTCACGTTTTCCTATCCCGACGTCGGGGCGATGCGCCTGCATGCGCGTTACAACATCAACGGTTCGGGCAACTACATGACCGGTGCGTCGTCGAATTTTGTCGTCAAGCCGGCAGGATTCACGGTGACCAACATCCGGCGCGCTGCCGACAACTTCGCCAATCCTGCAGCCGCCGACGCCGGCGGCGCGGTATTCATCAAGGCGGGGGATGACATTGCGCTGACGGTGACGGCAGTGAATTCGCTGAACGCGGCGACACCGAATTTCGGCAAGGAAACGCCGGCCGAAGGCGTGAAGCTGACCAGCGCTCTGGTGCCGGGGCTCGGCTTGACCACCGATCCGGGATTGGGTAACGGAACCATTGCCGGCAGCGCATTCACGGCCGGGGCGGCGCCGGTGAACAATGTTACATGGAGCGAGGTCGGCATCATCACGATTACCCCGAGCATCGGTGACAGTGATTACCTCGGCGCCGGCGATGTCACAGGAACCGCCACGGGCAATATCGGGCGATTCACGCCCTTCCAGTTCGACGTCAGTACCAACATGCCCGCGTTTGCTGCTGCCTGTGGTCCCGGCGGATTCACCTATATCGGCCAGCCTTTTGTTTACGACACCGGCATGGAGCCGGTATTGACGGTGACAGCACGCGCCAAGGGCGGCGTGCTGACAACATCCAATTACAAAGGCACCTCGCCGGCGGCCCAGGCGTTTTTCAAGCTCACCAATGCCAGCCTGACCGGCAAAGCCTATACGGCCGCCACCGGCACTCTGGACGCCAGCGGGGTAACCGCTCCGGATCCGTCGATTGTCGACAACGGCAACGGCACTGCCACCCTGACATTCAATTCCGGGACCGGCCTGTTTTTCAATCGTGCGGCGGCGGTTGCGCCGTTTGATGCCGAAGTTTCGCTGGCGATCAACGTCATCGACGCCGACGCTGTCGCGTTTCCGACAAATCCGGCGAGATTCGGACAGGCCAGTGCCGGCAACGGCCTCGCGTTTTCCGGCGGCAAGACCATGCGTTTCGGCCGCCTGCGGCTGGGCGGGAGCAGTGGATCACAGGTATTGCCGTTGCGGCTGCCGCTCACGGCTCAGTACTGGAATGGCACGTTTTACGTGACCAACACCGATGACAGCTGCACGACGTTGAATACGACGAATGTCGGACTGGGCAATCACCTGGGCAATCTGGGTGTGGGTGAGACACTGGTGACGGCGGTGACCAGTCCGCTGGCGTCGGGCCTGGGAACGATCACTCTGGGAGCGCCGGGTGTGGGCAACAACGGCAGTGTGGATGTGGCATTGAATCTCGGCGCGGGCGGTACGGCGGACGCCTGTCCCGCTTTTGCGCCGGCAGCCACCGGAGCGGACAGGAGTTACCTGCGCGGGCAGTGGTGTGGAGCCGCTGCAACCCGGGATCCAGCGGCGCGGGCGCGTTTTGGCATTCGTCGCGGTGATGAAACCATCTATATCCGGGAGAGCGTGAATTAATGCCGAATCCCGCTTTTTCCGCCGCCATGCATGGCCGCGGCCGCGGCTGTGGGTGCGCCCGAATCTTGCAGGTGGCGTGCCATGCGTATGCATAATGCACATTCGTCGGCCTGCCAGCCTGGTAAGCGGAGCTGAAAATTGTCAACCAAAACAAAGTGTTATGAATTCAAGCGGGTGCGGCGGCAACTAAATGTGGTATAACTCATTGACAACATTACAATATATGCTACTTTCAGTTAATTTGACCCGAACGAGCACGGAGTTAAATGAATCTGTTCGGTAAAAAGCGCCGCCCGGGCTGGTTGTGTCTTAATTTTCGTCAGGACCGTGTCGATCTTTCGCACGTTCTGGTTGCAGGCAAACCTCGCCCCGAAATCCTGCTCTGTGAATCGTTTCGCAAGGAAGGCAGCGACAGCGACACGCTCAAACGGCTGCGGCGCGAACTCGGCCTGGATCGCTACCACTGCATGACCATGCTGCAGCCACGGGATTACCAGTTGTTGACCGTTGATGCCCCCAATGTGCCTGCAGCCGAGGCCAAGACCGCGGTGCGCTGGGCGATCAAGGACATGGTCGACTTCCCGGTAGAAACTGCAATGGTTGATGCCGTGCATGTCCCGGGCGGAGACGGCGCGGGCCGGGCGCCGCAGATGCTGGCGGTGGTGGCGCGTAATGATCTGATTGCCACGATGGTGCAGCCGTTCAATGACGCCGATGTCGAACTGTCGGTGATCGATGTTCCGGAGTTGGCGCAGCGCAACCTGGCATCCCTGCTGGAGGAGGAAGGGCGGGGGTTGGCGCTGCTGTGCATAGACAACAATGGCGCCCTGCTGACTTTCACAAGCGGTGGGGAGCTCTACCAGTCGCGCAGCATCGATGTGTCTCTGCGCGACTTCGAGTCAGGAGCCAATACTGATGAATTGTTCGACCGCCTCGCGCTGGAACTGCAGCGTTCCCTCGATCATTTCGACAGGCAGTACCGCAACATCGCCGTGCAACGCATAGTGGTATCACAGGTTCAGTCCGGCGACCGCCTGGTGGAATACCTCAATTCCAACCTGACGCTGCCGGTGGTCGCCCTGGACCTGGAGCGGATCATGGATTTTCCAGGGGTGCCGGAACTGCGGGATCCGCTGCGGCAGTCGCAATGCCTGCAATTGATCGGCGCAGCCATGCGCGCGGAGGCGGTGACAGGATGAGCCAGTACATCAACCTGCTCGGGCCGGCTTTCCGCAGGCAGCGGATATTTTTAACGCTGAACCGTGCGTTGCTGTTTGCCGCATTTGCCGCGGCGATCATGGCCAGTTTGCAGATGTACGACAGACAGATGCTCGACGGCGTGAAGGAGGAACTGGCGTCGGCGCAAATGCTGCTGAAGGCGCAAAGCGTGTATACCGCCCGCCTGCTCGGTGAAAATTCCGCGAAGCAGGGCAATACCGCACTGGATTCGGAGGTGAAGCAACTCGAGCAGGAACTCAAATCCGCGCGCAACAGCATGAACGTGCTCGAAGGCGGCGCACTGGGCAATCGCGAAGGTTTTGCGCGTTACCTGCAGGCTTTTTCGCGGCAGTCGCTGGATGGCCTTTGGCTGACCGGGTTCACGGTGGCCGGCAGCGGTGACGTCTCGATCAAGGGCCGGGTGATGAGGCCGGAACTGGTGCCTGCATATATCCAGAAGCTGAACGGTGAGCCGGCGCTGAAAGGACGGGAATTTTCGGCGCTGGAACTGCGGCGTCCGATGCCGGCAGCGGATGCTGCCAAAAGCGCCCAATCCGATGCACCGGCGCCCGCCCTGCCGCGTTTCCTCGAATTCGCTCTCGCCACCGGCGAACCGGTCGTGGCTGATCCGCGCAAGGAGAAGCGGTGATGCGGCAGTTGCTGGAACAATGGAAACGGTGGAGCACGAAGTTTAACGTCCGTTCATTGCGCGAACGCGCGCTGATGACCGCTGTCGCCGTGGCGGCGGTGGTACTGTTGTTCGACACTTTTGCACTCGTTCCGCTCGCCGCCGAGCACAAGCGCCTGTCGGCCCAGCTGGCGGATACGCGCACCAAGATCAAGGCTGCCGAACAGGTCATGGCCACGGGGCGCGGCCAGACCGATCCGGATGCGGTCAAGCGACGCTATCGCGACGAACTGCGCAAGCAGATCGCGGAGATCGATGCCAAGCTGCAGGGACTGCAGAAACAGCTGGTGCCGCCGGACCAGGTCACGCAATTGCTGGAGGGCGTGTTGTCCCGTGAACGCGGCCTTGCGCTGGTCAGCCTGCGCAAGTTGCCGGTACAGCAGTTCCAGACTGCTGCCGCGTCGGCGGCCAAGCCCGGCGGCAAGCCGGCACCGGTGCCGGGGCAGGCCCAGCGCAGCATCTACCAGCACAGTTTCGAGATCGAAATCGAAGGTTCCTATGCGGAATTGCACGGGTACCTTGCCAGACTCGAGAAACTGCCGTGGCAACTGTTCTGGGGCAGTGCGGTGTTGAATGCCGACCGCCATCCGCGGTTGCGCCTTTCGTTGACGGTGCATACCCTGAGCCTGAACAAGGCGTGGTTGATCGTATGAGGGCGTCTAGCGCATGGTTCCTGCTGCTGCTGGTTCCTGCCGCAGCGGCGCAGGGTCTGGCTGATCCCACCCGTCCGCCGGTCGGCATGGCCGAAACGGCTGCCGCGACGGCGGATGCCGGCGGCCCGGTGCTGCAGTCGGTGATGCTGGCGCAGGGACGCAAGGTTGCGGTGATCAGTGGCGAAATGGTTGCGCTGGGTGGACGTTACGGATCCTCGCGACTGGTGAAGCTGACCGAAACGGAAGCGGTATTGAAAAATGGCAGGGAAATCACGGTGCTGCGCATGTATCCTCTGGTGGACAAACGCGCGGCAGGCACAAAAAAAACAGGCGGCGGCGGCACCGCCGGTAAACGGTAAATCATGACGATGACGGAATACATGCGACATTGGCTCGCGATCGGGTTGATGATCCTGATCGCGGGTTGTGCGGAAACACCCCGGAGCGGCAGCACCGCGCTGGATGCGATCAACAGCGAACTCGAACAGGCCGCGCGCGACCGCAAGCCGGTTACTTCCGAGGCTGTCAGCCGTGCCCTGCTCCCTTCGCTGGTCGTGGAGATGCCCGGCGCCGATCCGCAGAAACCGGAAACGCGGTTCGATCTTTCGGTCAACAACGCGCCGGCTTCGCAGGTGTTCATGGCGATTGTTTCGGGCACGCGTTACAGCATGGTGCTGCATCCGGAGGTCAAGGGCGAGCTGTCGGTCAGTCTGAAGGACGTGACGGTGACCGAGGCGCTGGATACCCTGCGCGATCTTTACGGTTTTGACTACGGGGTGCAGGGCAACCGCATCACGGTACTGCCGGCGGCACTGCAGACCCGCATTTTCCAGGTCAATTACCTGCAGGCGCAGCGCCGCGGCCAGACCCAGACCCGCGTCAGCTCGGGTTCGATCGCCGATGGTTCTTCCAGTCCCGGCAGTCCGGCTCCGGGGGCGGTCCCGGTGCCGACCACGGGGCCGACCGGCGGAACCGGCACGCGGGCGTCTGAAAGCACGCGGGTGACCACCAGTTCCGATTCGAATTTCTGGGGTGACATCCAGAAATCGCTGAACGCCATACTCGGGACTGCGCCCGGGCGCAGCGTGGTGGTCAATCCGCAGTCGGGCGTGGTGGTGGTGCGCGCCATGCCGAACGAGTTGCGCGGCGTCGAACAGTTCCTGAAGGCGATGCAGGTCATCGTCGAGCGGCAGGTCGTGCTCGAAGCGAAGATCATCGAGGTTTCTCTGAGCGACGGTTATCAGGCGGGCATCAACTGGGCGGGGTTCCGCGACGGCAGCACCCGCTTCGGTGCCGGCGTGGTGGCGCCTGGCGCGGTGCTCGACCGTACCGGCACCATCGGCGCACCGACCGCGCGGGCGGCCGACGGCAGCGTGCTGAGCAGTTCCGCGCTGGCGGGCGGTTCCACCGGCGTGGTGACGGGTGCCCTGGCACTGGGGTCCGGCGCGGCGGGCGGGCTGTTCGGACTGGCGCTGCAGACCAAGAATTTCGCGGCGCTGCTGTCATTCCTGGAGACGCAGGGCGGCGTCAACGTGCTGTCGAGTCCGCGGGTGGCGACCATCAACAACCAGAAGGCCGTGCTCAAGGTCGGCACCGACGATTTTTTCGTCACCAATGTCAGCACGACCTCGAGTACCAGCGGCACCAATACCACGGTGACGCCGACGATCACGGTCGCGCCGTTTTTCTCGGGCATCGCGCTTGACGTGACACCGCAGATCGACGCCAACAACAACATCATCCTGCACATCCATCCGTCGGTGAGCAGCGTGGTCGAGCGGCGCAAGGTGATCGACCTCGGTTCGCTGGGGTCCTTTACGCTGCCGCTGGCTTCAAGCGATGTCAACGAAACCGATACCATCGTCCGGGTGCAGGACGGCAACATTGTCGCCATCGGCGGCCTGATGCGCCAGCAGTCCTCGAACAGCCGCAGCCAGGTGCCGGGTGTTGGCGACGCCCCGGGAGTCGGCGACCTGTTCCGCCAGCGCGACCGGAGCAGTACCAAGAGCGAACTGGTGATACTGCTCAAGCCCACCATCATTCACAGCGATCGCAACTGGCAGGAAGACCTCGCCCAGACCCGCGACCGCATACGCGCCATGGGTACGCCGGAGCCGCAACGGTGATACGCTGGCGCCATGTATGAAACGCATTTCGGCCTGCGCGAACCGCCGTTCGGCATAACCCCGGACACCAGCTTCGCCTACGCCTGCAATTCGCACCAGGAAGCGCTGAATACCCTGCTCGTCGCCGTGCGCAATGGCGAGGGTTTCATGAAGGTCACCGGTGAAGTCGGCACCGGAAAAACGCTGCTGTGCCGCCGCTTCCTCGCCACACTGGATGCCCGTTTTGTTTCGGCATACATTCCCAATCCCTACCTCGAACCTCGCACCCTTATGTTCGCGCTGGCGGACGAACTTGGCATAGCGCTGCCGCGCGATGCCGACCAGCACCAGTTGCTGAAGGAGCTGTCGCGGTCATTGCTCAATTTCGCACGCCAGGGCAAAACCGTTGTGGTTTGCCTTGACGAAGCCCAGGCGATGCCGCAGGAGACCCTGGAGGCCCTGCGCTTGCTGACCAACCTGGAAACCGAAAAACGCAAACTCCTGCAGGTCGTGCTGTTCGGCCAGCCCGAACTCGATGTGCGCCTGTCGCACGATGCCGTGCGCCAGCTGCGCCAGCGCATCACTTTCCAGTACCGGTTGACGGCGCTGACGCGGGAGGAGGTGGATAATTATCTGACACACCGGCTCCGCGTGGCCGGTCATCACGGCAACCGCGTGTTTCTGCCCGCCGCCGTGCGCCAGCTGCACCGCACCAGCCGCGGGGTGCCGCGGCTGGTCAATATCATCGCCCACAAGGCGCTGCTGCTGGCATTCGGCGAAGGACTGCAGCAGGTGGCACCGCGTCATGTGCGGAATGCGGCGGCGGATACGCCGGCGGCGCGGCCCTCCCGGCGGGGTTGGTGGTGGCTGGGATTCGCGGCAATGGTGGCTGCTGGCGGCCTGACGCTGGCCTGGTTCGCATGAGCGTCATCAATCAGATGCTGGTGGATCTCGAGCGCCGCCGCGCCTCCGGCGCCGAGCGCAAGCGGATTCCGGACCACGTGCGGGCCTTGCCGGATGCCCCGGCGGAGATGCGCAACACGGTGCCGCTAGTTCTGGCAGCAGTGTTGGTGGTTGTCGCGTTGCTGACTGCCTGGTGGTGGTGGGTAAACCGGCAGCAAACTGCAGCTGCCCGTCCTGCGCATGCACCGGTGTTGAAAGCGCCGCCGGTGGCGACGACGCCCCCTGACCGGGATGCCGTCGAAAAAATCGCCCGGCGCATGAGTTTCGACCTGGCGCATGTTCCGGAGACCATGGTTGCCGAATCGCAGGCCGCGGCACCTGCCGGCGGCCTTGCCACGGCCTCGGTGATCGGGCGTGATGCGCCGGCCCAGAAGCCATCCGTTGCGGCGTCGTTGCCGGTTACGCGAGCGGCTCCGGCAAACAGCGCGGCTCCCGCGGCAAAAGCCATTGCCACACCGCGTCCTGAGATTTCCAAGCAGGTCCGCGAGCTGACACCGCGGCAACGCGCGGATGAAGAATACGCGCGGGGTGTTTCGGCACTTCATCAAGGCAGGCCCGGCGAGGCGCGCGCGGCGTTCGAAGCGGCACTGCAGACCATGCCGGCGCACCATTCCGCAAGGCAGGCGTTGGTTGGTGTGCTGCTCGACGCCCGTGAACTGGTCGAGACTGCGCGGGTGTTGCAGGAAGGATTGCAACTGGCCCCGGCGCAATCGGGTTTTGCGATGGCGTTGGCACGGTTGCAGGTGGAGCAGGGCGATCTGGATGCGGCGGTGCAGACGCTGTCGCGCAGCATCGACCATGCCGCCGGCAATGCCGAATACGCTGCATTTTATGCCGGCCTGCTGCAACGCCAGCAGAAACACGCCGAGGCGGTCGAAATGTTCGAACGCGCGTTGCGCGTGCGCGGCAACTCGGGCATCTGGCTGCTGGGCATGGGCCTGTCACTGGAGGCCTTGGGCCGCGTTGCCGAGGCGCAGGGGGCTTACCGCCGTGCCAAGGCCGCGGGAAACCTGCCGGGAGACCTGTCGGCGTTTGCCGACCAGCGTTTGCGCTGAGCGGTGTGTCGAAGACACCGCTTGAGCCCGCGTTATGCGGCGGCGCCCTGCGGGAAACATAAGCAATGCAAGCGCTGCCCCGGATCACCAGGGCCGTTGCCGGCGGGTGTCGCTGCCGGCTATGGTGCGGGCAACGATCCATCCAGTGACCGAGGTCGCGCCGGATTTTTTCAGGCTGCGGGCGAGTTCGTCTAGCGTCGCGCCCGTTGTCAGCACGTCATCCACCACGGCAATGTGCAGACCGTCGAGGCGCGTGCGTACCACGAACGCGCCGCGCACGTTCCTGCGGCGCGCTTTCCATGGCAGCATGGTCTGGGGTGGTGTGTCGTGGATTTTGGCGCAGACATCGGCATCGACAGGTAATCGCATCCTGCGCGCCACGTCACGCGCCAGTTCGAGGGCCTGATTGAAACCTCTTTCGCGCAGGCGTTGCGGCGACAGCGGCATCGCCACGATCAGGTCGGGCAAGCGCTGTGGTTTATCCGGAAGCAGCGAGGCAAGGGCGCGGATCATGCTCAGTCGCCCGCCGTATTTGCAGGCCTGGATCATGTTGTCGAGAGGATAAGCGTAGCGGCAGGTCGCAAGCACCCGGTCGTAATGGGGCATTCCGGCAATGCAGCGGCCGCAGGTGCCGGGTACCGGCAGTGGATGAGCGCAGATGCTGCATGAAGTGCCATCCAGCCACGGCAGGTCGGCCCGGCAATGCTCGCAAAGGACGCAGGGAGCCCGCGCGTCGCACAGCAGGCAGCGCAGGTTTGCCCGGTTCCACAACTCCCGCAGTGGCCGGAACCTGTCAAAGAAGCTGGTTTCGAAATTTGACAAATGTATGTGATTCTGCGACGATGATCGTATATAAATATTTGTTTTTAAAGGTTTTTTAAAAATGGATACCTTGACATTCAACGCCCGGGCCGCCCAGACCGCCGACATGCCGCGCTGGACGGTCAACGACGTCGAAGCCCTGTTTGCGCTGCCGTTCAACGACCTGTTGTTCCGTGCGCAGAAAGTGCATCGCGAGAACTTCGATCCGAACGCCGTGCAGTTGTCGACCCTGCTCTCGATCAAGACCGGGGGCTGTCCGGAAGACTGCGGTTACTGCCCGCAGGCGGCGCGTTACCAGACCGGCGTCGACAATCAGGACATGCTGTCGGTTGAAGAAGTGGTTACCGCGGCGCGCGCGGCGCGCGAACATGGCGCCACCCGTTTCTGCATGGGTGCAGCTTGGCGCGGTCCCAAACAGCGCGACCTCGACAAGGTCATCGCCATGGTCAAGGCCGTGCGCGGGCTGGGCATGGAAACCTGCGCCACGCTGGGCATGCTGAAACCCGGGCAGGCGGACCAGCTGCGCGAGGCCGGCCTGGACTATTACAACCACAATATCGATACCGCCGCTGACAACTACAACAACGTGATCACCACCCGGGATTACGACGATCGCATCGACACGCTGGAGCAGGTGCGCGACGCCGGACTGCATGTGTGCTGCGGCGGCATCGTAGGCATGGGCGAGACACGTGCCGCCCGTGCCGCGCTGATCACGCAGCTTGCCAACATGGATCCCTATCCGGAGTCGGTGCCGATCAACAACCTGGTGCAGGTTCCGGGCACCCCGCTGCACGGCACCGAGACGCTCGATCCGCTGGAATTCGTGCGCACGATCGCCTGCGCGCGCATCACCATGCCGAAGGCCATGGTGCGCCTTTCGGCCGGCCGGCAGGAGATGGGGGATGCAGTGCAGGCGCTGTGTTTCCTGGCCGGCGCAAACTCGATTTTCTACGGTGAGAAGCTGCTGACCACCGGCAATCCCGACGTCGAAAACGACCGCGCCCTGTTTTCGCGTCTCGGACTGGTGCCGATGAATCCGGCGTAACAGCGCAGCCGTTTCGCGCTTCATACATCCAGTCCCTTGTCGCTGTACGCTGAACTGGCCGCCGACCTGGCGCTGCGCGAGCGGCGCGGATTGCGCCGCACTCGCCGCCTGCTGGAGTCGCCGCAGCGGGCGCGGGTCCGTGTCGACGGGCGGGATTACGTCGCCTTCTGTTCCAACGATTATCTCGGGCTCGCAGCTGACCAGCGCCTTGCGGCCGCGGCGCGCGAGGGCCTTGAACGTTACGGAGTCGGTGCCGGCGCTTCGCATTTGATCCTCGGCCACGGTACGGCGCATCACGAGCTGGAGGAAGCGCTGGCGCGATTCGTGCGGCGACCGCGCGCCCTGCTTTTTTCTACGGGTTACATGGCCAACATGGGCGTGGTCGGCGCGTTGGTCGGACGCGGCGACGCGGTATTTGCCGACCGGCTCAACCATGCGTCGCTGAACGACGCGGTGCAACTGTCGCGCGCGACTTTCAGACGGTATGCGCATGGCGACCTCGTTGCGCTGGAGCGGCTGCTGGCGACCACGGCGGCGCGCCGCCGTCTGGTGATCGTCGATGCGGTGTTCAGCATGGACGGCGACATCGCAGCGGTGCCGGCGTTGCTGGAGGTGTGCCAACGACACGACGCTTACCTGCTGGTCGATGATGCCCATGGTTTCGGCGTGCTTGGTGCGCAGGGGCGCGGCACGCTGGCGCATTTCGGTATCGAGTCGGAGCGGGTGATCTACATGGCGACCCTGGGCAAGGCAGCGGGAGTGGCCGGCGCATTCATTGCCGGAAGTGATCTGTTGATCGAGAGCGTGGTCCAGCAGGCCCGCACTTACATTTACACGACGGCAACGCCGCCTCTGCTCGCGCAGGCTCTGCTCACCAGCCTGCAACTGATCGAACGTGAAGACTGGCGGCGCGGGCGGCTGAACGAGCTGGGTTCGCAATTGCGGTCGGGCCTCGCCGGTCTGCGATGGAAACTGCTGCCCTCGCAAACGCCGATCCAGCCGCTGTTGATCGGCGGCAATGCCGACGCCCTGGCATTGTCGGCCAGGCTGGCCGAACAAGGCTTGCTGGTGCCGGCGATCCGGCCGCCGACGGTTCCCCAGGGCACGGCCCGGCTGCGTATCTCGCTGTCGGCCGATCATGTTGCTGCGGATGTGTCGCGCCTGGTCGATGCGCTGCGGCTGGCGGCATGAGCGATGCCGCCAGCCCTGCCGGAAAACCCCCGCTGGTGCTGCTGCACGGCTGGGGCACGCATGGCGGGGTGTGGGATGAACTTGCGGTGCGCCTTGCGCCGGACTTTGCAGTGCTGGCCCCAGATCTTCATGGCATCGAAGCCGGGATTGCGCAATGCACGATCGAGCAAATGATTGGTCGGCTGTCTGATGCCCTGCCCGATCGCTGTGCTGTCGCGGGCTGGTCACTGGGCGGACAGCTGGCGCTTTCGTGGGCGCGGCATTGCCCGCGGCAGGTGACGCGACTGGTGCTGCTCGCAACCACGCCGCGCTTTGTCAATGCTCCGGACTGGGCGCATGGCATGGCGGCAGCCGATTTCGAGGCGTTTGCGAGTTCGCTGCAGGTCAACCCTGCGGCAACGCTGCAACGCTTCCGCCTGTTGCAGGCGCAGGCCGACGGTCATTCGCGCGCGGTGGTGCGCCGGCTGGATGCCGCGCTGGCCTCGCGTCCGATGCCGGCCCCGGAAGTGCTGGCACATACGCTGGACTGGTTGCGAATGACGGACCTGCGCAAGGAGTTGCCGGAAATCGGACAACCGACCCTGGTCCTGCACGGCACGCAAGACCGGCTTGCCTCTCCTGCCGCAGCCGAATTCCTCGCGGCATGTTTGCCGCGAGCCCGCCTGGAGTTGCTCGACGGCGTTGCCCATGCGCCGTTTGTGTCAGCGCCGGATCTCCTGTGCGAAAAAATAGCCGGATTCTGCCGTGAGCGATAAACCGATTCTCGACAAGCGTGCCGTGCGACGCTCATTCGATCGCGCTGCGGATACCTACGATGCGGCGGCGGTATTGCAGCATGAAGTCTGCCGTCGCAGCCTCGACCGGCTTGACTTCATACGTCATCGGCCGAAGCTTATCCTCGATGCCGGGTGCGGCACCGGCAACGCCTGGCGCGGGCTCGCTTCGCGTTACCCCGGTGCGCGCGTCATTGCCCTCGACCTGGCCCCGGGCATGCTGCAGAAGGCTCGCGCGGCGGTACCCTGGCATCAGCGCCTGTTGCGGCACCTGCCGTCGGCGGTTTGCGGTGACCTGGAACGGTTGCCGCTGAAAAACGGCTGCATCGATCTGGTCTGGAGCAACCTCGCGCTGCAATGGGTGAATGCCCTGCCGCAGGCATTTGCGGGACTGCGCCGCGTGCTCACGCCGGGCGGACTGTGCATGTTCACCACTTTCGGTCCGGATACGCTGAAGGAACTGCGTGCCGCCCAGGCCGACACCGACGGCCATGTTCACGGCAGCGGCTTCATCGACATGCACGATATTGGCGATATGCTGGTGCAGGCAGGTTTTGCCGATCCGGTGATCGACATGGAGACCTTCACACTGACTTACGATGATGTCAGGGGCGTGATGCGCGACCTGCAAGCCATAGGCGCACGCAACGCCGCCCTGGACCGGCCGTCCGCGCTGTCGGGCAAGGCGTGGTTTGCGCAGGTGGAGCGAAATTACGAACAATGGCGCCGCGATGGCAGATTGCCGGCCACATTCGAAGTGATCTACGGACATGCATGGTGTCCGCAACCGCGTTCCGGCCCGGGCGGGCGCCCGGTCATCGACATCAAGCCGGTGCGGGGAGCCTGAGATGCCCGGGCGGAGAGCGCCATCGGCGCGCGGGGTGTTCATCGCCGGCACCGATACAGGCGTCGGCAAAACCCTGGTCGCCTGCGCCGTGCTCCGCGGACTGTCCGCCATAGGACTGCGCGTTGCCGGCATGAAACCCGTGGCCGCCGGGGCGCGGCGCATCCGCGGAGCCTGGTACAACGAGGACGTCGCGCAGCTTCGAGCAGCAGGCAATGTGGACTCGCCGCTGCAGTGGGTTAATCCCTTTTGTTTTGCCCCGGCGATTGCGCCGCATATTGCGGCAAACGAGGTCGGCCAGGTGATAAGCATCGCGCGGATTGCCGCTAAATACGCATGCCTCGCCCGGCGTGCCGACGTGGTGGTGGTCGAGGGTGCCGGTGGCCTGCTGGTGCCCCTGGGTTCCAGGCATGTGGTAGCGGATATTCCACTGCGGCTCGGGCTGCCGGTGGTACTGGTGGTTGGCATGCGGCTGGGTTGCCTGAATCACGCACTGCTGAGCGCCGAGGCGCTGCGGTCGCGTGGCCTGATTTTTGCCGGTTGGGTGGCCAATGAAATCGATGCCGGCATGTCGCGGCGGGATCAGAATCTCGATGGTTTGCGCAAGCGGCTCGGGGCGCCGTTGCTGGGGCGCATCCGGCACGCCCGAAAACCACGGCCGGAAAGCGTGGCTCAGGCGCTGGATATCAGTCGATTGAATACGCTCATTTAAGAGGGAAAACCGACTGATTTCATGGGGCATTTCTGTTGCGACCGCCCCTGCGGTTGTGCTACAGTCCGCGCGGTTGAAATGGATGGTCGGCGCCGGTGACCAGAGAGACACTTTTGGAGTCGGATTTGGAGCAGGAAGGCGCCGGGTTCACGTACTTCAGGCGCCATGCCAGTTCACTGGATTTGCAATTGCTGAAACTGGTGTTCGGTTCGCTGGCGGCATTTTCCCTGCTTGTTGCGGTGGCTTTTGCGGCTGCGGGAGCGTGGCTCATCATTCCGTTTGCCGGTGCCGAGATTGCCGGACTGGCCATGGCGGCATGGGTGACGCTCAGGCGCGCCGGGGATTTCGAGCGTCTGGCAGTGAACGGTGACCGTATCCTGTTCGAAATCAGGGAGCGGGGCCAGGTACAGCAGGTTGAATTTAACCGGTGCTGGGCGCGGCTGGTCAGCGGCAAGGCCGGAAGCATTGCGTTGCGTTCGCACGGCAGGGAAGTGGCCGTCGGGCGGTACTGCGGCGAGGAAAGCCGCCGCCTGCTGGAGCGCGAGTTGCGCAACCGGCTGGCTGGCTGGCGAAGCTGAAGATCAATCGGGCTTTATGAGCGGGGGAAGAATGGGCAACAAGGGGTTGAAGAAGTGGGCCGCAGCAGGACTGATGTGGTTTTGGACGGCCGCGGCATGGGCGGAATACAAGCTCAACCTGCAGACGCCGAATACGCAGCTCGGCGAAAAGATCTATGACCTGCACACCATCATCACGGTCATCTGTTTTTTCATTTTTGTCGGTGTTTTCGGTTTCATGTTCTACGCGGTGTTCAAGCACCGCAAGTCGGTCGGTCACAAGGCTGCGCAGTTCCACGAAAACACCGCGGTCGAGGTGGCGTGGACGCTGATCCCCTTCGTGATCCTGATCGCAATGGCGGTGCCGGCGACCAGCACGCTGATCAGCATGCGCGACACCTCCGAGCCGGACATGACCATCAAGGCGACCGGTTACCAGTGGAAATGGGGCTACGACTACCTGAAGGGCGAGGGCGAGGGCATCAGCTTCTACAGCACCCTGTCGACACCGAAGGCGCAGATCGACGGCCGCGATATCGAAGGGCGCAACAAGAATCCGAATTACCTGCTCGAGACCGACAACCACGTGGTGGTGCCCGTCGGCAAGAAAATTCGCGTACTGACCACTGCGGCGGACGTGATCCATGCCTGGTATGTCCCCGCGCTGGCGGTCAAGCAGGATGCCGTGCCCGGGTTCATCCGCGACACCTGGTTCAGGGCCGACAAGCCGGGCATCTACCGCGGGCAGTGCGCCGAGCTTTGCGGCAAGGATCACGGGTTCATGCCGATCGTCGTCGAGGTGATGGAGCCGGCGCAGTACAGCGCCTGGGTCGCAGCGCAGCAGAAAAAAATGGCCACCAACAAGGTCGATCCCAACAAGGCCTGGACGCTGGACGAGCTGAAGGCCCGCGGCGAGAAAATCTATGCCCAAAACTGCGTGGCCTGTCACCAGGCCACTGGCATGGGCGTTCCCGGCGCATTTCCGGCACTGTCGGGATCGAAAATGGTCAACGGGCCGAAGGCCGATCAGATCAAGCTGGTGCTGAACGGCAAACAGGGCACGGCAATGAATTCCTTCAAGGGGCTGTCCGATGTTGATCTGGCTGCGGTGATCACCTATACCCGCAATAACTGGAACAACAAGACCGGCGAGGCAATTGCGCCGGCCGACGTCAAGGCCCTGCGTTAACCCGGCGAACGAATACAGGCTTCAGGAGAAACCCAATGGAAGCAGCACACGCACCCGCCCACGGCCACGATCACGGCCATGACGATCACGCGCACAAGCCCACGGGCATCATGCGCTGGGTCAAGTCGACCAACCACAAGGACATCGGCACGATGTACCTGTGGTTCAGTTTCACCATGTTCCTGGTCGGCGGCGTCATGGCGCTGATCATCCGCTCCGAGTTGTTCCAGCCCGGCCTGCAGATCGTGCAGCCGGACTTCTTCAATTCGATGACGACCTATCATGGCCTGATCATGGTGTTCGGCGCGATCATGCCGGCATTCGTGGGGTTCGCGAACTGGCTGATCCCGATGCAGATCGGCGCGCCGGACATGGCATTCCCGCGCATGAACAACCTGTCGTTCTGGCTGCTGCCCCCGGCGGCCATGCTGCTGATTACTGCCCAGTTCATGCCGGGCGGCGGCGCCGGCGTGGGCTGGACGCTTTATGCCCCGCTGTCGACCCAGGCCGGACCTGCGATGGACCTGACGATTTTCGCGGTGCACATTCTCGGCATGTCGTCGATCATGGGATCGATCAACATCATCACCACCATCCTCAACATGCGCGCCCCCGGGATGACGCTGATGAAGATGCCGCTGTTCTGCTGGACCTGGCTGATCACCGCCTACCTGCTGGTTGCCGTGATGCCGGTGCTTGCAGGCGCGGTGACCATGACCCTGACCGACCGCCATTTCGGCACCCACTTTTTCAACGCAGCCGGCGGCGGTGATCCGGTGCTCTACCAGCATATTTTCTGGTTCTTCGGCCATCCCGAGGTCTACATCATTGCGATCCCCGCTTTCGGCGTGGTGTCGCAGGTGATTCCCGCGTTTTCGCGCAAGCCGCTGTTCGGTTATGCCTCGATGGTTTATGCCACGGCGTCGATCGCGATCCTGTCATTCATGGTCTGGGCGCATCACATGTATACCGCCGGCATGCCGGTCGAAGCCCAGCTCTACTTCATGTATGCGACGGTACTGATCGCGGTACCCACCGGCGTCAAGGTGTTCAACTGGGTGGCGACGATGTGGAAGGGCTCATTGACGTTCGAGACGCCGATGCTGTTCGCGCTGGGCTTCCTGTTCCTGTTTACGCTGGGCGGGTTCACCGGACTGGTGTTGTCGATTGCGCCGGTCGACATCCAGCTGCATGACACGTACTACGTGGTGGCTCATTTCCACTACGTGATGGTGGCGGGCGCGCTGTTCTCGGCGTTTGCCGGCATCTATTTCTGGCTGCCGAAATGGACCGGCCGGATGTACAACGAAACGCTGGGCAAATGGCACTTCTGGCTGTCGCTGGTGTTTTTCAACGTCACCTTTTTTGTCCAGCATTTCCTGGGTCTGGCCGGCATGCCGCGGCGGATTCCCGACTACGCGCTGCAGTTCGCCGAATTCAATGCAATCTCGTCGATTGGTGCATGGGGTTTCGGCCTGTCGCAGCTGCTGTTCCTTTATGTCGTGATCAAGACCATCACCAGCGGCGAGAAGGCCGCGGACCGCCAGTGGGAGGGCGCTGACAGTCTGGAGTGGACGCACCTGCCGTCACCGGCCCCGTACCACAGCTTCGTGACGCCGCCGGTGGTGAAATAAGGTGATGGCGCAGGCCGAAGTCAAACGCAGCAACCGCCGCACGGCCGTCGTGCTGTGGCTGATCGTTGCCGCGTTTTTCTTCGGCGTGATGGTCAAGTATTACCTGCTGGCGCGATGAAATGAAAAGCGTCAAAAAAGAACGTGACAACCGACGGCTCATGACGCGACTGTCGATATTCGCGGCAGCGATGTTCGGTTTCGGTTTCCTGCTGGTGCCGTTCTACGAGAAATTCTGCCAGATCACGGGCATCAATGACCTGATCCGGCCGGCGGCCGCGGTCGAGAACACCCAGGTCGACAAGTCGCGCTGGGTGACGCTGGAGTTCGATGCCAACGCGCACGGACTGGAGTGGGATTTCAAGCCGGTGCAGCGCAGCGTCCGGGTGCACCCGGGGGAAATGATCCAGGTCGAATATGACGTGCGCAACAACGGCGCCAAGGGCATCGTGGGGCAGGCGATACCGAGCTACGGTCCCAAGCACGCAGCGCCACACGTCAAGAAAATGGAATGTTTCTGCTTCAAGCAGCAGCCGCTGCAGGCAGGGGAATCCAAGCGCATGCCGGTGCAGTTCGTCATCGATTCCACGCTGCCTGCCGACGTCAATACCATCACGCTGTCCTACACTTTTTTTGAGGTCAAGGGTGCGGCACTGCCGCCGGCGAAGGCCAAGGCCGGGGTGCAGGGATGATGGAGGTGGCGATGGCTGGCACCCGGCGCAAGGCAACCCTGTTCCAGGTGATACGCATGGTGCTGTCGGCATTTCTCGGCATCCGCAAGCGCGCTGAGCATGAAAAAATCGAAGTGACGCCGCTGCAGGTCATCATCGTCGGCGTCATGGCAGGGGCGGTTTTTGTGGCAACCGTGGTGTCCGTGGTGCAATGGGTCATCCGCTGACGGCCAGGTAACGGATCAAGCAGTCAACACAAGCAAGGATTCAGGGAGAACGTCATGTCGAGTCAAACATCGGGCAACTACTACCTGCCGGACCCTTCACACTGGCCGATCGTCGCATCCATAGCGATTGGCTTTCTGGGTTTCGGCGCGTCCTTCACCGTCAACCACATGCCGGTGGGTTACGTGCTGCTCGGCATCGGTTTCCTGACCCTGTTTTTCATGTTCGCCGGCTGGTTCACCACCGTCGCCCATGAATCCGAGGGGGGTAAATACAACAAGCAGGTCGATGTCTCGTTCCGCTGGGGCATGGGCTGGTTCATTTTTTCGGAAGTCATGTTTTTCGCCGCCTTTTTCGGCGTGTTGTTCTACATGCGGGTGATTTCGGTGCCCGATCTGGGTTCCCTGGAACACCAGCAGCTGCTGTGGCCGAACTTCAAGGCGGACTGGCCTGTCAGCGGTCCCGGCATCAAGGAAAGCTTCTCGCCGATGGGTGCCTGGGGCATTCCGGCACTGAACACCGCGATACTGCTGACTTCCGGCGCGACCATCACCTGGGCGCACTGGGGACTGTTGAAAAACAACCGCACCCAGCTGATCTGGGGTTTGGTGATGACCATCGCCCTGGGCATGATTTTCCTCGGTTTCCAGATTTATGAATACGCGCATGCCTATTCGGACCTCAATCTCAAGCTGACGATGGGCGCCTACGGCGCGACGTTTTTCATGCTTACCGGTTTCCACGGTTTCCACGTGACCGTCGGCACCATCATGCTGTGGGTGATCCTGTTTCGCAGCGTTGCCGGGCATTTCAAGGCCGACAGCCATTTCGGGTTCGAAGGCGTGGCCTGGTACTGGCACTTCGTGGACGTGGTCTGGCTGATCCTGTTCGTGTTTGTCTACTGGCTCTAGGAATTCAGGCGGCGAATCGCGCAAACGGCCCGCAACGCCGGAATAGCGCGATTTGCACGGGGAGGAGGTACCCCCGCTGGGGGATTTGGGCGCCGCGAGATCGCGGCGTTTTTTTTGGCGGATATCGCTTTTTTCGGGGTGTGCCGGAACGGCCTGACGTGGCAGGAGGTCTACAGACGGGTGGTGATCAGTCCGGTCTGGAAGCCGATCATCAGCAGCAGGAACAGCGCGATGGACAGCACAATCCGTATGGTCAGGGCTTTTGCGGTGCGTTCGGTGGTGCCGCGGTCCCTGACCATGTAATACAGGGCGGAGCCGAGGCTGGCCAGTATGACGACGATGAACAGTATGACGACGATGCGCATGGCAACCCGAGTTTAACCCGGCAGGATGTTTGATGGCAGCAATCAGGATCATGGCATTCGAGTTTCGCCCCCGGCTGTGGCCGGGGGTGGCCGCGGTCGCCGGCATCGCGTTGACGCTGGCGCTCGCGCAGTGGCAGGTCGGGCGCGCGCAATACAAGGAGGACCTGCAGGCGCGTTACGACACGCTGGGGCGACAGCCCGCGGTGAGCGTTGGCGGGCGGGTCATGGAGCGTGACGAGGTGCTGCTGCGCAGGGTCGAGGTGCGCGGTGAGTTCGAACCGAAATTCACGGTGTTTGTCGACAACCGCATCCATAAGCATCGTCCGGGGTTCCACGTGGCGACGCCTCTGCGCATCGCCGGATCCCGACGTTACGTGCTGGTGAATCGCGGCTGGGTGGCAAGTCCGCGCGACCGCAGCCTGCCGGCGGTCGTCACGCCGGCGGGTGAGCAGGTCGTACAGGGTGTGGCGGTTGCGTACAGCGAACGCTACCTGGAATTGTCGACCAAGGTTGCAGAGGGCAATGTATGGCAGAACCTGGTGTTCGAGCGTTACCGGCAGGCAACCGGCCTCGAACTGCAGCCGTTCGTGATCCAGCAGGACGGCGTCGCCGATGACGGGCTGGTGCGTGAGTGGAGCCGTCCCGATCTCGGACGCAATACGCACCTCGCTTACGCATTCCAGTGGTATGCGCTGAGCCTGGCGATATTCGTTTATTTTCTGGTGACCCATGTCAAACGACGCACCACCTAACAGCCGCAGGACGTTGTGGCTGATCGCGGTGGTGTGCATCGCGCCGTTCGTGGCTTCGTTCGCCGCGTATTATTTCTACCAGCCCGAAGGCCGGATCAACTATGGCGACCTCATCGAGGGCAGGCGGCTGCCGCCGGTGACGCTCAAGCTGGCGGACGGCAATGATTTTCCGCTGGCCCGGCTCGAAGGCAAATGGGTGTTCATCACCATCGACGATGCGGCATGCGATGCCTATTGCGAGAAGAAGCTGTGGCAGATCCGCCAGGTGCGCAAGACCCAGGGCAAGTACCCGGAACGGATCGAACGCGTCTGGCTGGTGACCGGCGGCGGCAGGCCGGCGCAGCGGCTGGGCACGGAGTACGCCGGCACCTGGATGATAGCCGGCGGACACAAGGCGCTGCTTGATGCCCTGCCGCATGCCGGCGCGCACACCGACCACATCTACCTCGTTGATCCGCTGGGCAACGTGATCCTGCGTTACCCGCGCGACGCCGATCCTTCACGCATGAAGAAGGACCTCGAGCGGCTGCTCAAGGTTTCGCGCATCGGATGACATTATAAATATCTGTTTTTATTGAGTATTTTATGTACCGCAAACTGGTCTGGCTGGCAGTGCTGTACACCTTTGTGGTGGTGGTGGTGGGTGCGTACGTACGGCTGACGGATGCCGGACTGGGTTGTCCGGACTGGCCGGGATGTTATGGCGAACTGACGCCGCATCACGCTCGCGACGACATCGCGCGCGCGGTCGAAGAGCAGGGTGGGACACACGGACCGGTGTCACTGGGCAAGGCATGGAAGGAAATGTTCCACCGCTACATCGCCGGCGGGCTCGGCCTGCTGATACTGGTGATAGCAGTGATGGCCTGGGTGTGGCGTGCGGAGTTGCGACAATCGCCACTGCTCGCGACATCGGTGCTGGCGCTGGTGATCCTGCAGGCGGCACTGGGTATGTGGACCGTGACGCTGCTGCTGAAGCCGGTGATTGTCACGCTGCACCTGCTGGGCGGACTGGCAATACTGGCATTGCTCGCCTGGCTGGCGTTACGCCAGCAGAAACTGCCCCCGGTCAACGCGGCGTCCGCGCTGCGATTGCGTCCCTGGGCGGTGCTCGCGCTGCTGGTCGTGATCGCGCAGATCGCCCTGGGCGGCTGGGTGTCGACCAACTATGCCGCGCTGGCCTGCGTGGATTTTCCGACCTGCCACGGCGAGTGGATGCCGCAGATGGATTTTCGCCATGGCTTCCAGCTGGTACGCGAACTGGGCATGACCGCGGCCGGCACCCACCTCAGCTATGACGCGATCACGGCGATACACTGGACCCATCGCGTTGGTGCGCTGCTGACATTTCTGTATGTTGGCGCTTTTGCATTGGTGCTGCTGCGCGCATACGGACTGCTGCGTTACGGCGCGGTATTGCTGGCCGCGCTCTGCGCCCAGGTGGCGCTGGGCATAGCCAACATCCTGGCGGGACTCCCGCTGCTGGTGGCCGCAGCGCACAATGCCGGTGCCGCGATTTTATTGCTCACCATGGTGGTGATAAACTTCGTCCTTCTTCCGAGCCGCACCCCGTGATGTCCACCACCGTCGCCCGCACACCGCTGATTTCCCGCATCCAGCAGTTCTACGCGCTGACCAAGCCGCGCGTGGTGTCGCTGATCGTGTTTACCGCGGTGATCGGCATGTTTCTGGCCACGCCGGGCATGGTGCCGGTGACCATCCTCTTCGCCGCAACCCTGGGCATTGCGCTGGTGGCGGGCGCTGCAGCGGCGGTGAACTGCCTGGTCGAGCAGAAAATCGATGCGCTGATGCTGCGCACCCAGGCGCGGCCGCTGCCGCGCGGCCAGCTGGGTTCGCTCGAGACGCTGGTTTTTTCGGGCGTGGTCGGCGGCATCGGCCTGGTGCTGCTGTACCATTGGGTCAATGCGCTGACCATGTGGCTGACACTGGCGACGTTCGTCGGTTACGCGATCATCTACACGGTCATCCTCAAGCCGATGACGCCGCAGAACATCGTCATCGGCGGCGCCTCCGGCGCCATGCCGCCGGTGCTGGGCTGGGCCGCCGTGACCGGAGATGTCACGCCGCAGGCGCTGACCCTGTTCCTGATCATTTTCGCCTGGACTCCGCCGCATTTCTGGGCGCTGGCGCTGTACCGCAAACACGAGTATGCAAAAGCCGGGGTGCCCATGCTGCCGGTCACGCATGGCGACAAGTTCACGCGCCTGCATGTGCTGCTGTACACCATCATCCTGCTGGCCTGTTCGGTGCTGCCTTTCGTCAGCCGCATGAGCGGCATGGTTTATCTCGTATCCGCGCTGGCGCTGGGCGTGGTGTTCATGTACTACGCAGTAAAGATCTACACCGATTACAGCGATGCGCTGGCGCGGCGCACCTTCCGCTATTCGATCCTCTACCTGACACTGATTTTTGCGGCGTTGCTGGTTGATCACTATCTGCAGCTGTTTTTCTGATCCCGGATGAAACTTTTCCTCGCGGCGGCCTGCCTGGCCATGAGCGTACTGGCCGGCTGCTCCGGCAATGACGATGCACCGCGCTTCAAGCTGACCGATGTGACCGGCGCCTCCTTCGGCAAGGAACTGGCTCTGACCGATCACAACGGACAGCGTCGCACACTGGCCGATTTCAAGGGCAAAGTGGTCACGGTTTTTTTCGGTTTCACGCACTGTCCCGATGTCTGTCCGACGACGCTGGGTGAGATGGCGCTGGTGATGAAGGAGCTTGGCGGCGATGCCGGTCGCGTACAGGTGCTGTTTGTCACCGTCGATCCCGGGCGCGACACACCGGCAGTGCTCAAGCAGTATGTGCCGGCGTTTCATCCGTCGTTTCTCGGCATGACCGGAAGCCCCGAGGACATCGCACGTACGGCGAAGGAGTTCAAGATTTTTTTCCAGCGCCAGAACCTGCCTGGCGGCGCCTACACCATGGATCATTCCGCCGGCACCTACATTCTCGATGACCAGGGGCGGCTGCGGCTGTATGCACAGTACGGCGCCGGCGCGCCAGCGTTGCTGCATGACATCCGCCTGCTGCTGAAATAAGCCGCCGGCCGGAAGAAGGCAACAAAAAAGCCCCGGCGGTTGACCGGGGCTTTTTGCAGGTTGAGGCAAATCAGCTTGCGGCAGCGATCAGCGTTTTCATTTTGCCCAGCGCCTTGGCTTCGATCTGGCGGATGCGCTCCGCGGACACGCCGAATTCCGCCGCCAGGTCATGCAGCGTGGCGGACTCCTTCTCGGTGAGCCAGCGGGCTTCGATGATGCGCCGGCTGCGCGCGTCGAGACTGGCCAGTGCCTGCTCCAGGCCTGCGCCGCGCAGGCGGGCGGTCTGCTCCGCTTCGAGCAGGGCAGCCGGTTCGGCATCGTCGGCAGCAAGGTAGGCGATCGGCGCATATTGTTCGCGCTCATCGTCGCCTGCCGGTTCCAGCGTCATGTCCTGGCCGCCGAGACGGGTTTCCATTTCAACGACCTCTTCCGGCTTGACCCCGAGCTGGCGCGCCATGTTGCGCACTTCGTCGGCACCCAGCGTGCCCAGCCCCTGCTTCATGCTGCGCAGGTTGAAAAACAGCTTGCGCTGCGCCTTGGTGGTGGCGATTTTCACCAGCCGCCAGTTGCGCAACACGAATTCGTGGATTTCGGCGCGTATCCAGTGCATGGCGAACGACACGAGGCGTACGCCGCGCTCCGGATCGAACCGCTTGACGGCTTTCATCAGGCCGATGTTGCCTTCCTGGATCAGGTCCGCCTGCGGCAGGCCGTAGCCGGTGTAGCTGCGGGCGATGGAAACCACCAGGCGCAGGTGGGACAGCACCAAGTGTCGCGCGGCCTCTAGGTCCCCGGTGTCGCGCAGACGGCGCGCATACTCGGTTTCCTGCTCCTGGGTGAGCAGCGGAAAGCGGTTGACCGCCTGGATGTAGCTCTCGAGGCTGCCCGCGGCCGAGGGCACCGGCAATGCAAATGCGCTCATGCTCATGGTCGTATCCTTCATGAAAACAAGTCTAGCACTCTCTGCATAAGAGTGCCAAATCCGTCCTGGGTTCCCGCTCCGACTGGAAAATAAATTGTTTAAAAACATATAGTTATTGAGTTTCTTGGGCTGAGAGATGCCGACGTACCGAGAGCCAGGCACCCCCCCAGCCCAGTGTTGCCGCGAACAGCAGCGCATAGAGGCTGTCGGCCCAGGCCAGATGCGCCAGTTGCAGCGGAATCCCGTAGAGTTCAGCCAGCGGCTGCAGCTGGGCGTTGAGCAGCCGCAGTCCGATCCAGATCATCAGCCAGGCCGCGATCCCGCCGGCAGCCCCTACCGCTCCTCCGAAATAAAGGTAAGGCCGCTGGATGTAGGCATCGGTCGCGCCGATAAGACGGATGACCTCGATTTCGTCACGCTGGGTCAGGATCTGCAGGCGGATGGTGTTGAAGGTGACGGCGACCAGGGCCAGCGCCAGCGCGGCGCCGAGCATCATCACCACGGTGCGGCCGAGGGCGAGCAACCGGTCCAGACGCCGCGCCCAGTCCGAATCGACATGCACCTCGGCGACTTTGGGCCAGCCGGCGAATTCCATGCGCAGCGTTTCCAGTGACGCAGCCGTGCGTCCGCCGCCGGTGACAACGAAGGCGTCGGGCAGGGGGTTGTCGCGCAAGCCGGCGATGACGTCACCGAGACCCGCGCGCGATCGCAGCGAGGCCAGGGCCTGCGCCTTGCCGACAAAGCGGAATCCGGAGACTCCGGAATGGTTGCGCAGGCGTTTTTCGATGGCACGCGCATCACCATCCGTCGCGTCCTGCGCCATGAAAATGCTGACTTGTGGTTGTGGTGAAAAATCGCGCGCAAGGCCCTGCAGATTGACGAGCATTACGTAGAGGCCCAGCGGCAGCGCCAGCGCGATGCTGATGACCGCGATATTGAGCAGATTTGCCAGCGGTGAAGCCGCCATACGCGCAAACGCGCCTGCGCAAGCGCGACGATGGGCGGCGAGCCAGCTTTTCATGCGACCAGCCTGCCGCCGCGGATTTCGATCTGCCGCGGCTGCAGTCGTTCAGCCAGCTGCGTGTCATGGGTGGCGAGCACGACGGTGACCCCGACCTGGTTGAAATCGCGGAACAGCGAGCCGATGCCGGCGGCGTATTCGGCATCCAGGTTGCCGGTGGGTTCGTCGGCAAGCAGTATTGCCGGACGGTGCACGATCGCGCGGGCGATGCACAGCCTCTGCTGTTCGCCGCCGGAGAGCGTGATCGGCCGCGCCTTCTCCCGGTGCAGCAGGCCAACCTTGTCGAGCGCGGCCCGTGCACGGCGCGCGCCTTCGCGACGATCGAAGCCGGTGATGTCCAGCGGCAGCATAACGTTCTCGAAGGCATTGCGGTCGAACAACAGCTTGTGGTCCTGGAATACCAGGCCGAAATTGCGGCGCAGGAACGGTATGCCCTGTGCCCGCAACGTACCCACGTTCTGGCCGTTGACGATGACCGATCCCGAGGTCGGGCGTTCGATCGCCGCCATCAGCTTGAGCAGGGTGCTTTTCCCCGCGCCGGAATGCCCGGTGATGAACACCAGTTCACCGGCTTCTATGCTGAGGGAGATGTCGGCCAGCGCTTCGTGCCCGCCGGGATAACGCTTGCAGACGCGGCTGAGGGAAATCCGGGTCACGCGTCGAGCAGGGCCGAGACAAAATCCGCGGCGACAAAAGGACGCAGGTCGTCCAGGCCTTCGCCGACGCCGATGAAACGCACGGGGATGGTTTTGCCGCCGGCGCGTGCGCAGGCGATGGCCGCAATGACACCGCCCTTGGCGGTGCCGTCGAGTTTGGTCAGCGTCAGCCCGGTGACGCCGATCGCCGCGTCGAATGCTGCGACCTGAGCCAGCGCGTTCTGCCCGGTGTTGGCGTCGAGCACCAGCAGCACTTCATGCGGTGCGCCGGGCATGGCCTTGTCGATGACCCGCTTGACCTTGCGGATCTCGTCCATCAGATGCAGCTGCGTGGGCAGGCGGCCCGCCGTATCCGCAAGCACGACGTCGATGCCGCGCGCGCGCGCGGCCGTGATGGCGTCGAAAATCACCGCCGCGGCATCACCCGTCGATTGCGAGATCACGGTCACGTTGTTGCGTTCGCCCCAGGCCGCCAGTTGCTCCCGTGCCGCCGCCCTGAAAGTGTCGCCCGCCGCCAGCAGCACCGATTTGCCGCGGCCCTGGAAATAGTGGGCGAGTTTTCCGATCGAGGTGGTTTTGCCGGCACCGTTGACGCCGGCGAGCATGATCACGAACGGGTGCCTGCTGTCGACATCCAGCGGCTGCGCGACGGGTTCCAGCAATTCGAGCAGGGCTTCCCGCAGGGCGTCGCGCAATTGCGCGGCATCGCCGTAACGTTCGCGGCGCGCACGCTCGCGCAGGGTGTCCAGCAGGCGGGTGGTTGCCGCGATGCCGACATCGGCGGTCAGCAGCACGGTTTCCAGTTCCTCGTAGAATCCTTCGTCGAGCTTGCGCCCGGTTCCGAAGAGCCCTGACAGCCGGGCGCCGAACTGGGCGCGGCTCTTGCTCAGTCCCTGCTTCAGGCGTCCCAGCCAGCCCGTGGCGGGGGAATTGCCGGATTCGTTTTTTTTGCTGAAACCAAACATGAAAGAAGCAGTCTGAGCAGGAGCGCGATGTTGTGCGCAGGGCAATCGGGATGGATTGGTTACAATTCTAACAGGGCGTCGCCGCCGGCGAAGCCTTCGGGCGGGCGGCAGCGTCTTGCGTAAACAGGGAATCATGAAACCACTGATCACTATACTGGCGGCGGCAGGTTTCGCCGTCATCCAGGCTCTTGCCCAGGCTGCGGAACCTGCGGATGATGTATCAACCCGCGAACTGGCCAATGGCATGCGCATCGTCGTCAAAATCGACCGTCGCGCACCGGTGGCCGTCAACATGGTGTGGTACCGCATCGGCAGCATGGACGAACACAACGGCGCCACCGGTGTTGCACATGTGCTCGAACACATGATGTTCAAGGGTACGCGGACGGTCGGTCCCGGCGAGTTTTCGAAGCTGATTGCCGCGGCCGGAGGGCGCGAAAACGCGTTCACCGGCCGTGATTACACGGGATATTTCCAGACCCTGCACAAATCCGCGCTGCCGCTGGCGATCCGGCTGGAGGCCGATCGCATGGCCAACCTGGTGCTGTCGCCGGAAGAATTCGCCAAGGAGCTCAAGGTGGTGATGGAAGAGCGGCGGTTGCGCACCGATGACCGCCCGCATGCAGTCGTCTATGAGCGCCTGATCGCCAACGCCCTGACCGCGCATCCCTACCGCAACCCGGTCATCGGCTGGATGAGCGATCTGGAGAGCCTGACCCTGGAGGATACGCGCAGGTTTTACGAGCAGTGGTATGCGCCCAACAACGCCACGCTGGTGGTGGTCGGCGACGTGGTTCCCGAAGAGGTGTTTGCGCTTGCGGAACGGCATTTCGGCCCCATTCCGCGCAAGCAGCTGCCGCCGCGCAAACCGCAGGAGGAGCCGCAGCAGCTCGGCATGAAACGGATGGTCGTCAAGGCGCCGGCGGAACTGCCCTATGTACTGATGGCTTACCGGGTGCCGAGGCTGGCGAAACCCGCTGCGGACTGGGAACCTTATGCGCTCGACATGCTGGAGAGCGTGTTGAGCGGAAACGCCGCGGCGCGTCTGCCGCGGACGCTGGTGAAAACGGACCGGGTGGCAACATCAGCGAGCGCGGGTTACGACGGCATCGGGCGCGGCCCGGCATTTTTCTACCTCAGCGGGTCGCCGGTATCCGGGCGCACTGCGGAGGAGGTGGAGCAGGGGCTGCGCCGGGAAATACGGCGCATCGTCGATGAAGGCGTAACCCCGGAAGAACTGGACCGCGTCAAGGCGCAGGCGGTCGCAGCCAAGGTTTATCAGCGCGATTCGATGTTTTTCCAGGCACGGCAGATCGGCTGGATGGAGGTCATCGGGTTTTCCCATCGCGACCTGGACCTGTTCCTGGAAAAACTGCAGCAGGTCACGGTGGAGCAGGTGCGCGAAGTCGCGCGCAAGTATCTGGTTGATGACCGCCTGACCGTGGCCCACCTTGATCCGCAGCCATTGTCCGGTGTGCCGGTGCGCGCTGCGCTGCCCGCGGGAGCCCGTCATGGCCGTTAATATCCCGATGGTGCGGACCGGTGTTGCCTTGCTGCTGCTGGCCGCGGCGCAACTGGCGCACGCCATATTGCCGATCGAACAGTGGCGGACTTCTTCGGGGGCGAGGGTTTTGTTCGTCGCCAGCCGCGGGTTGCCGATACTGGACGTTTCCGTCGATTTTCCCGCCGGTTCGGTATACGACAGCAGGGCGCGTTCCGGGACCGCGGGGATGACCAACGGTCTGCTGCGGCTTGGTGCCGGTGGACTGCACGAGGATGAAATCGCACGCCGGCTCGCCGACGTCGGCGCCGCGCTCGGCGGCCGCTTCGAGACTGATCGCGCGGGATTTTCGCTGCGCACGCTCTCCGATGTGCCGCGCCGCACTCAGGCGCTGGACGTGATGACGCGGATCCTGAGCGCACCCGAGTTTCCCGAAGCCGTGCTGGAACGGGAAAAGGTGCGGCTGCTCGGTGCGCTGAAGGAAGGGGACCTGAAACCTGACACCCAGGCCTCGAGGATGTTTTACCAACTGGTTTATCGCGACCATCCATATTCCTTGCGGACCAGTGGTGAAGTCGATTCGGTCAGCCGGCTGCGGCGGGATGATCTGCTGGATTTCTATCGCAGTCATTACCTGGCGGACCAGGCTGTCGTTGCGATCATGGGCGATGTGACGCGGGCGGAGGCCGAAGCCATCGCAGAGCAGCTGACGCGCGGCCTGCCGCGCGCGGACGGCAAAGTGCCGCCGCCGCCGCCGGTGCCGCCGCTGCAGGACGGGATCACCCGCGTGGTTGCCCACCCGGCCACCCAAAGCCATATCCTGATCGGAGCGCCCGGCATCCGCCGCGACGACCCCGACTATTTTGCGATCCTCGTCGGCAACCACATCCTCGGCGGGGGTGGTTTCGTGTCGCGCATCAACGAAGAGGTGCGGCAGAAACGCGGCCTTGCCTACTCGGCGTACAGCTATTTCTCGCCGTTGCGCGCGCGCGGTCCTTTCATCATCGGCATGCAGACCCGGCGCGACCAGGCCGATGCCGCGCTGGAGGTGGTGCGCAGGACGTTGCGTGATTTTGTCGACAGGGGACCGACGGCGGCCGAGCTGCAGTCGGCGAAGCAGAACATCATCGGCGGTTTTCCGATGCGCATCGACAGCAACCGCAAAATCCACGAGTACCTGGGTTTCATCGGGTTCTACAACCTGCCGCTCGGTTACCTGGAGGATTTTGTCGGTAATGTCGAACGGGTCACGCTCGAGGACATCAGGTCCGCCTTTGCCCGGCGCGTCGATCCGGACCGGCTGGTCACCGTGGTGGTCGGCGCGGACAAGGACCGGACCGATACCGTGCAGGTCGCGCGATAACCGGCACGGCCATGAAAGGGGGCGCGGTGCGGATCATCGGCGGCGCCTGGCGCAGCCGCCGCATCCGTTTTCCCGATCGTCCCGGCCTGCGGCCGACTCCGGATCGTGTGCGCGAAACCCTGTTCAACTGGCTGGGGCAGGATCTCGACGGCAGGGACTGCCTCGACCTGTATGCCGGCAGCGGCGCGCTTGGTTTCGAAGCGGCGTCGCGCGGTGCACGTCGCGTAGTGATGGTGGAACGCGACCCGCTGGCGGTGCGCGCCCTGCAGGCGAATGCGGCCATGCTGGGCGCCGCTGCTGTGGAAGTGGTGCGTGCCGATGCGTTAGAATTCCTGAAAAATCAAGGCGCTCGCTTTGACGTGGTGTTCCTTGATCCGCCGTTCGCCGACGATTGCTGGGCACGGCTGCTGTCGCTTTTGCCGGATTGCCTGACGGCCGGCGGACTGGTTTACTGTGAACGCGCGCGGCCGCTGGATGCCCTGCCGGGATGGGAAACAGTCAAGCGCGGGCGCGCCGGGCAAGTCAGCCATCAACTGTTGAAACGGACCGAGCATGAAAAACAAGGCGGTGTATCCGGGAACGTTTGATCCGATCACGCTGGGCCACGAGGATCTGGTGCGGCGCGCGGCGCGCCTGTTCGACCACGTCGTGCTGGCGGTGGCCGACAGCCGCACCAAGCACCCGATGTTCGCGCTGGCCGAGCGCATCGACATGGCGCGCGACGCGCTGGGAGATGTCAAAAACGTGTCGGTGACAGGATTTTCCGGACTGCTGATGAACTTCGTGCGCGAACACAAGGCCGGCGTGGTGCTGCGGGGCGTGCGCGCGGTGTCCGATTTCGATTATGAATTCCAGCTTGCCGGGATGAACCGCAAGATGTATCCCGAGGTGGAAACCGTCTTCATGACCCCGGGAGAGGAACACATGTTCCTGTCGGCGACGCTGGTGCGCGAGATTTCCGTGCTGGGGGGCGATGTTTCGAAATTCGTCTCGCAGCCGATCGCGCAGCGCCTGAAATCCAAGATCAAGGAGCTCGGGGGAAAATGATCCCGCCGCAATCGATGCGGGGCATGACATGGCGTTGAAGATCACCGACGAGTGCATCAACTGCGATGTCTGCGAACCGGAATGCCCGAACGATGCGATCTCGGCGGGCGAGGAAATCTACGTCATCGATCCCGGCAAATGCACGGAATGCGTCGGTCATTTCGACGAGCCGCAGTGCCAGAAGGTCTGCCCTGTCGACTGCATACCGCTGGATCCGCAACACAGCGAAACCCGGGAAGAACTGCAGCAGAAGTACCTCAGGCTGACCGCGCAGAAAGTCGCCTGACCCGTCAGCGTTTCTGACATGCCGGACAGTAGCAGGTGGCGCGCTGTCCCTGGCGGATTTCCCTGATGTCGGCGCCGCAGCGCATACAGGGTTCGCCGGCGCGGCCGTAGACAAAAAACCGGTTCTGGAAATGTCCTGCCAGGCCGTCGCTGCCGACGTAGTCTCGCAGCGAGCTGCCGCCAGCCTCGATCGCTTCCTCCAGCACCGCCTTGATTTCCCGCGCCAGCGTTTCACAGCGCGCGCGGCTGACGCGGTTCGCAGGCGTTCGCGGATCAACGCCGGCACGGAACAGCGCTTCGTTGGCATAGATGTTGCCGACACCGGCGACGACATGGCTGTCCATGATCACCAGCTTGATTGCCGAGCTGCGTGATCGCGTTTCGCGATAAAGAACGCTTCCGTCGAAATCCCGCGTCAACGGCTCCGGTCCGATCGCGGCGAGCAGCGGATGGGCGAGCGGGTCGCCTTTGTGCCACAGCACCAGTCCGAAACGCCGCGGGTCGCGCAGTCGGATCACGCGGCCGTTGTCCATGACGAGATCGAAGTGGTCGTGTTTTTCCGGTGGCGTAGCGCCATCTACCAGCCACAGCCGCCCCGACATGCCGAGGTGCACGAGCAGCGTACCGGTCTGCTGATCCTGCTGCTCGCAATCGAACAGCAGGTACTTGCCGCGGCGCGACAGGCCGCGGACGCGCGCGCCGGCGAGCCGCCGCTCCAGATAGCGCGGTACCGGCTGGCGCAGGCCGCGATGGCGCACCACGGCGCGCACGATTTGGCGCTGTTCCACCGCCGGCGCCAGTCCGCGGCGGGTGGTTTCGACTTCCGGCAATTCCGGCATAGTATATCTTATTGTTTTTATTAATTATTTTTGGCCGGCGCCGAAGATCCCGGATATGCCAGCAGCGCCTGGGCGGCAGCGGCCATAAAGGTGTACTGCAGGCCGTTGTCCAGGCGCCACAGCACCAGGTTCGGTTCGCGCTGCACTACCGAGATGACCAGCGGCGCACCTGCACGCAGTTCGATACGTACGTCGGCGAGCGACGGCCGGCCGTCATGCGGCTCGGCGCGCGCGGCGGAGGCCTGGCGCCAGCGATCAACAAACGCCTGCAGTTCGTCGGCACCGGCTTGCGCGGAGGGCGGCGCCAGCACCCAGCGTTTGTCCGACTGGCGCACGCTGAATTCCGGCAGCAGGATGGCTGCAGGAATCTCGTTTTCGTTGAGCAGCACGCGGCGCACCAGCGCTACCGGATTTGCGGGCAGTGCCGCGCCGTGGCGCAGGGACACGGCGTACACGGTATCGCCGCGCCTCACGTACTGTTCGCGGGTAACCGTGTTGATGGCGCCGAATGCATATTCGACGCCATCAATGGTCAGCAGCGCCACGGGCAGCTGCAGATCAAAGCGGTCAAGGTCGTTTGCCGGAAACCGCGCGGCGGGTTTCGCCTCGAGCACTGTCAGCATGCGCTGCACCTGGAATCCGTCGGCACGCGCGCGCAACGGTGCGGTGATCATCCAGCGCTCGTCCCGCCGTAGCAGTTCCAGCGCAGGCTGGCCTGGCCGCGACAGCACGACGTGTCTGACTTCCGCGGGTTTGACGGCGGAGAGCGGCGGGTTTGCGGTTTCGCCGCCTGACGGCGCGCGCATCGCCGCCCACACCAGCAGGGCGACCGCTCCGAGCATGCCGAGATTGACCAGCCAGCCGCGGTTCATGGGCCCTGCTGCAATCAGTGCGCGTTGCGCCGGCGCCACCAGACGGTGAAACCGGTGGCGGCGAATGTGATCGGCAGCAATATCAGCACGACGAAAGCAATCAGGTAAAGGCGCACGCCATCGATATCGATCTGGGTGTCCGGCGCCGGCCGCGGATCGATGGCGACCAGGGCATCTTCTCCGGCCAGCCAGTTGAGCATGCCGGTACCCAGCACCAGGTTGCCGCCGTTACCGATAAAACTGTTCGACAGGAAATGGCCGGTGCCGACGACGATGACCCGCTGTTCGCGGTCGCCGACGGTGCGTTCGAACGCGCTGGCGACATTGACGGGCCCCGGAAAATCGCGGGATTTGTCGAACACCGGTTTGGCGCCGAGTTTGCCGACTTCGACCCAGCCGCGGGGGGCGACGTCGATGAGCGGCGTTATCCGCCATCCCGCACTGTCGTCGGCGCCGATCTGGCGGGCGTGGGGGAACAGGGTGTTGTACTGCAGGGTGCCCACCACGGCATGGCGTGCATAATTGGCGGCGACCGCGAACACCGGCGGACCGCTGCGCGGCGCCAGCGCCGGGTCGACCACGGTGCCTGGAGTCAGCACCAGACCGAGTTTTTCGGCCAGCGGCTGCAATCCGCGCAAGGGCTCGGTGTCGATCATCCACAGCAGGTTGCCACCGCGATCGAGGTAACGCAGCAGTTTTTCCGTTTCCGCCGGTTGCAGGTCAGCCTGGGGATGGGTGATCACCAGCACCGCGGTGTTCGCCGGCACGTCCTGGGCGAGGCCGAGGTTGATGCCACTGAGGGTGAATCCTTTTTCGCGCAGCCTCTGGCCGAAGCTGCCGAGATCATGGTTGGCGGAGCCGTCGAGGCGGCGTTCACCGTGCCCGTCCAGCCACAGCACCAGGTTGTTGGCGCCCCGCATCAGGCGCACCAGAACATTGGCCAGTGCCTGCTCGTTGAATTCGCCCAGCGGAATCTGCTCGCTGCGCCGCTGGTATTCGATTACCAGCGTGTTCGGCGAGCGCAAGCCCGCTTCCGCGGCCAGCTTGGGCTGTTCACGCGGGTCGATCAGCCGCAACTGCAGATCGGGTTTGGTGCGCTGGTAGGGACGCAAGCGTTCTTCAATCGCCTTGTGCACATTGTTTCCGCTCGCATCCTGGCGCACCGCATAGGCACTGACGGTCACCGGCCCCTGCATCTGCCGCAGCGCTCCGAGGGTCGCGGGCGACAGCGTGTTGCGCGCGCCGCGGGTGACGTCGAGTTCGATGCGGTATTCCCGCGCCAGGTAGGCGAGCAGTGCCACCAGCAGCACGAGCAGCAGCAGGAACATGCCGCTTTGGGCGGCAAGCTGGCGGCGCATGCGGGGCGTGGCTTGCACTCTAGCCCCGCAGCCGCTGGCCGTCGAGCCGGCGCACGGTGAGCACCAGAAACCCCGCCGCCAGCAGCAGCGCGCAGGTGATGGCGTAGCTGTCGATGATGCCTTTGCCCAGCGGTTCGAAATTGCGCAGCGGGGAAAATACCTGCGCCAGCGCGGCCGGTACCGGCCAGCCGCGCGCGCGCAGGGTGTCGCCGGCGGTTTCTCCGGCGAACAGCATCGCCAGCAGCAGTCCGAAGGCAATCAGTGCGGCCGCAACCGGTTGCGTGGTGAGACTGGAGGCGTAGAGCCCCACTGCGGCAAAGCCCGCGGCGAGCAGCAGCAATGCCAGCGTCAGTGTGCCGAGCAGTCCGAAATCAAGTGCGGTACTGGCGGCAAGCATCAAGGGCATCACCAGAACCTGCAGCACGATCAGCAGCAGGAATGCGGTCAGTCCGACGAATTTGCCGATGACGATTTCGGTCATCGATATCGGTGCCGAAAGCAGCAGCGTCATGGTCTGGTTGCGGCGTTCCTCGGCGATCATGCGCATGGCGAGCAGCGGCACCGCAAACAGCAGCACGGCGGCCGCAGTGGCGTAGGTCGGCGCGGCCACCAGTTCGGTCACACCCGGCGGGCTGGCCAGCCGTGCAAGCTGCGACTGGATCTGCAGGAAATCGTCGAGCCGTTTCAGGAACCCGTATCCGAGAATGACCTGCACCACCGTCAGCACCAGCCATGCCAGGGGCGAAGCAAACAGCGAGCGCAGTTCCTTGCCGGCGATGGTGAAGATCATGGCGCCGCCCCGTCCCTGGTCAGTTGCACGAAAACTTCCTCGAGACTGGTCTGCGCCGGCGCAAGCTGCTGCAGCCCCCAGTTTTCGGTTCCGGCGCGACTGACCAGCGTCGGAGTCGGGTCCGCATCCGGAGCGAAACGGATGCGGAAGCGGCCGGCGCCTTCGTCGTCGACGGACTCGACGCCCGCGATGTCGCGCAGCACCGCGATTGCCGGCGGTTGGCGCAGGATGATGCTGATGGAGCGGCCGTTGTGGGTTGCGCGCAGGCCGGCCACCGTGTCGCTGAACACCATTTTGCCGTGGTGCATGATCTGCACGCGGTCGCAGACCGCTTCGACTTCCTGCAGTATGTGCGTGGACAGGATGACGCTGTGTTTTTCGCCGAGTTCGCGGATCAGGGCGCGGATCTCTAGGATCTGGTTGGGATCGAGTCCCACGGTCGGTTCGTCGAGGATGATGATGTCGGGTTCGTGCACGATGGCCTGGGCGATGCCGACGCGCTGCTGGTAGCCCTTCGAAAGCGAGCCGATCAGTTTGCGGGCGACTTCCTTCAGGCCGCAACGCCGGATGGCCTGTGCCACGGCAGCATCACGGCGGTTTCCGGCAACGCGGTGCAGGCGCGCCGCAAGATGCAGGTATTCGCCGACGTTCAATTCCCGGTACAGCGGCGGGGTTTCCGGAAGGTAACCGATGCAGGCCTTGGCGCGGGCCGGGACTTCAAGCAGGTCGAATGAGCAGATGCGGATTTCGCCCGCACTGGGGGCGAGATTGCCAGTGAGCATCTGCATGGTGGTGGTTTTTCCGGCGCCGTTGGGCCCGAGCAGGCCGAGTATTTCGCCGCGCCTGAGGTCGAGATCAAGCACATCGACGGCAATGTGGCTGTTGAACCGGCGTGACAGACCCCGAGCGCAAACGGTCAATGCAGGGTCGTCTGGAATCATCAACGGCGGGTAGACTGTTGCCCGGCGGCAAGTTGTCTTGTGGTAAACAACAAATATACCTAATATGTGACTCATTATGAAGGCGTTTGCGCATCGTGCAGCAACGCATCGTTCCGGCGGCGGCAACGCGCATTCCGATCACCCCATGAAACTCATCCGAATTGCAGCGCTGGGCATCAGCCTCGCACTGGGCGCCTGCGCGCAGTCCCCGGTCAAACCCGACGCGGCCGCAGTGGCCCCCAAACCCCTGCCCAAGGTCGTCGGCCAGGCGATGGCACCGCGGGTGTTGCCGCTGCCGCACCTCGAACTGAACGAAGACCTGCTGTTCAAGCTGACGCTGGCTGAAATTGCCGCCCAGCGCGGTCAGCCGCACGTGGCGGTGCCGGCATTCCTTGAGGTGGCGCGCGAGACGAAAGATCCGCGGGTGGCGCGCCGAGCCACGGAGATCGCTTGGAACGCGCGTTTCCTGCCGGCGGCGCTGGAGGCGGCGACGCTGTGGCTGCAGTCCGACCCGCAATCCGCCCGCGCGCGGCAGACGGTCATCGCGTTGCTCGTCAACCAGTCGCGCCTCGACGATGCCGTTCCCCACCTGGAGAAATGGCTGGAGGGCGACCCGGCGCACGTCGGCCGGAATTTCCTGCAATTGTCGGCGCTGGTGGCTGCCCATCAGGACAAACCCGCGATATTGCGCCTGTTTCGTGCTCTGGCGGCGCGACATCCGGCTGTGCCCGAAGCCAGCCTCGCGGTGGCGCAGGCGGCGGCGAATGCGCAGGACCAGCCTGCCGCCCTGGAGGCCGCGCGCGAGGCCCTCAGGCTGCGCCCGGGCTGGGAACTTGCCGCCCTGTTCCAGGCCCGTGCGCTGCAGCGCATTTCGAATGCCGAGGCGATTTCTTTCCTCGAGGGGTTTCTCAAGGTCCATCCCGGGGCCAAGGATGTAAGGCTCAATTACGCGCGCCTGCTGGTGAGTGCGCGGCAGTATCCGGAAGCGCGCAAACAGTTCGGCATTCTGCTCGGCGAGGCGCCGAACAATGCTGAGATCGCCCTCGCGGTCGCCACGCTGTCGATGCAGGCGAAGGATTACGTCGCCGCCGAAATGCAGTTGAAACGCGCGCTGGAAATCAAGCCGAAGAATCCTGACGCGGTGCGGATGTATCTCGGCCAGGTCAACGAGGAATTGCAGCGCCCCGAAGAGGCGCTGCGCTGGTATTCGAGCATTACCCACGGCGAGCAGTTTGTCGCGGCGCAAGCCCGGTATGCCGGCGTACTGGCCAAACAGGGCAAACTGGCCGAGGCGCGCCAGTACCTGCAAGGTGTCAACGCCGGCGATGCGCAGCAGCGCACCCAGTTGACGCTGGCTGAAGCCAATCTGCTGCGCCAAGCAAACGCTCACCAGGAAGCTTTTGAATTCCTCGCCCAAGCCGTGGCGCGTGCCCCGGACATCCCCGACCTGCTTTATGACTTTGCGATGGCGGCGGAAAAGGTCAACCGCATCGACGTGCTGGAGTCCAATCTGCGCCGGGTCATCGAGATGAGACCCACCCACGCGCACGCTTACAATGCGCTGGGCTATTCGCTGGCTGATCGCAACCTGCGCCTGCCCGAGGCGCGGACGCTGATTGAAACAGCGCACAAACTGGCACCGGAGGATCCTTTCATCCTCGACAGCCTGGGCTGGGTGCTGTATCGCCTGGGTCAGAACCAGGAGGCACTGGGCCATCTGCAGCGTGCCTATGAGCTGCGTCCCGACGGTGAAATCGCCGCCCATCTGGGCGAAGTGCTGTGGACACTCGGCCGCCAGGAAGAAGCGCGGAAGCTGTGGGCCGAGGCGCTGCGCGAGCATGCCAAAAACGAGGTGCTGCAAGGCACTGTGAAGCGCCTGGCTCCCGCAATACTCCAATCGGCGCAATGATCCGTGTCCGTGCGCAGGCGGCGATCGCGATGGCGATGCTGTTCGCCGGCTGCGCGTCGTTCGCCCCGGACGACGTTGTCCCGCCGGCCGCATCGTTTGACATGCTCGGCCGCGTGCTGGCCGGCAGCGCCGGCCGCGCATTTTCGTCCAACCTGCGCTGGCGCCACGATACGGGGGGGCACGAGATCTGGCTGATGTCGCCGGTTGGTCAGACGCTGGCGCATATCGTTGCAGATGCCGCCGGCGCAACGCTGACCGCCGCCGACCAGCAGGTCTACCGTGCCGGGACCGTGGAAGCCCTCACCGAAAGCGCGTTCGGCTGGGCACTGCCGCTGACCCGCCTGCAGCACTGGATACAGGGCAACGTCGCTCCGGAAGGAGCCATTGCAAACGTCAGCCGCGACACACGCGGCCGGCTGGCAGCCCTGGGCCAGGACGGATGGACGATCCGTTTTGTGTATGCGGATACGGCCGGAGACGCGCAACGTCCGCGGCGGTTGGACATGGTCCGGGACGGCCGGCAGATTCGCCTCGTCATCGATGACTGGCGAGGCGGAGAAATGCGGTGACCAGGTGGATCGGATTTCCCGCTCCCGCCAAGCTCAACCTGATGCTGCGGGTCACCGGCCGGCGCGCCGACGGCTATCATCTGCTGCAGACGGTGTTCCGCTTCATTGATCATGGCGATACCGTGCAGCTGCGCGTGCGTACAGACGGCGTCCTGTCGATTGTCCGGCCTTTGCCGGGAGTGCCTGAGGCTGACGACCTGACGCTGCGTGCGGCACGGGCACTGCGTACGGCGACCGGCACGTCCCTGGGGGCGGACATTCATGTCGAAAAAAGGTTGCCGATGGGCGGCGGTCTTGGCGGAGGCAGTTCGGATGCGGCGACGGTGCTGCTGGCCCTGAATCACCTTTGGCAAACCGGGTTGTCGCGCAAGCGCTTGCAGGAAATAGCCTTGCCGCTGGGGGCTGATGTTCCAGTATTCATCCATGGCCAGAGCGCGGTGGCGGAAGGCGTGGGTGAGGTGCTGGCCCCCCTGGCACTGTCCCCGGCATGGTATCTGGTGCTGGTGCCGCCGGTGGCGGTGTCCACGGCAGAGGTTTTCCGAGATCCGGATTTGAAACGAAACTCGGAAAAGATTAAAATACAAGGCTTTTCCGTGCCCGGGGGCAACGATCTGGAGCCGGTGGTCTGCCGGGCGTTCCCGGAGGTGGCCCGGCACCTGGAGTGGCTGAAGACGGCGGGCAAGGCGCAGATGACGGGTTCGGGCGCCTGTGTCTTCGCGGAATTTGCCGACGAGGCCGCAGCGCGGCGCACTCTGGCCGCCTGTCCCCGGGACATGCGGGGGTTTGTGGCGCGTGGTCTCGATGTGCATCCGCTGCACGGACTTGCGGAGTATCTGGATGACTGACGCGGCTGCTGAAGCAGTCGTGCGCGGAAGGTTCGGTTGGGGAGTCGCCAAGCTGGTTAAGGCACCGGATTTTGATTCCGGCATGCGAAGGTTCGAATCCTTCCTCCCCAGCCACCTGGTTGCTGCAGGTCACGGGTTTGAATCGGGGGTGTGCGGTGGCGTTAGACAGGATGATGGTGTTTACCGGCAATGCCAATCCGCGGCTGGCGGAGGCGGTGGTGAGCCATCTCGACATCCACATCGGCCGTGCCAAGGTCGGCCGCTTCAGCGACGGCGAGGTGATGGTGGAAATCCTCGAAAACGTCCGCGGCAAGGATGTGTTCATACTGCAGTCGATCTGCGCGCCGACCAACGACAACCTGATGGAATTGCTGGTGATGGTCGATGCGCTGAAGCGTGCATCGGCAGGCCGGGTGACTGCGGCCATTCCCTACATGGGATATGCACGCCAGGACCGTCGGCCGAGTTCGGCGCGGGTGCCGATCACCGCCAAGGTGGTGGCGAACATGATGACCAGCGTCGGCGTGGACCGCGTGCTGACGATGGATCTGCACTCGGAACAGATCCAGGGTTTTTTCGACATCCCGGTGGACAATATCTATTCCGGGCCGATATTGCTCGGGGACATCTGGAAACACGATTACAAGCAGCTGGTGGTGGTGTCGCCGGACGTCGGCGGCGTGGTGCGGGCAAGGGCACTGGCGAAACGGCTGGAAGCCGATCTCGCCATCATCGACAAACGCCGGCCGCGGCCGAATGTGGCAACGGTGATGAACATCATCGGCGAAGTGGCAGGGCGCACCTGCGTCATTGTCGACGACATGGTCGACACCGCGAACACGCTGTGCGAAGCGGCGGGGGCGCTGAAGAAGCAGGGCGCCGAAAAGGTGCTTGCTTACTGCACGCACGCGGTTCTGTCGGGCCAGGCGGTCGAACGAATCAGCGGATCGGCTCTCGATGAAATCGTGGTCACGGACACCATTCCGCTGACTGAGGCGGCGCGCCAGTGCGCGAAGATCCGCGTGCTGACGGTATCGGGCCTGGTGGCGGAAACGATGCGCCGCATCAGTGCTGAAGATTCGGTGAGTTCGCTGTTTGTCGAATAGGTTTTTGGCGGGAGCCGGGTTTTCCGGCTTCCTTTTAACGCGGGAATGTCTGGTCGCGGACTTCCCGCAACTACTGGAGAGTGTGAAATGAAGATCGAAGTTACCGCGTTTCCGCGCACGAAAGAGGGCAAGGGTGCGAGCCGCCGCCTGCGTGCGACGGGGCGTGTCCCCGGCGTCGTTTACGGCGCCGGCAAGGATGCGCAATCAGTCGAGTTCGACCACAAGGCGCTGCTGCGCCACCTGAAGCTCGAGGCCTTTCATGCCTCGATTCTCGACCTGACCGTCGAGGGCCAGAAGGACCGCGTGCTGCTGCGCGATTTCCAGATGCATCCGTGGAAAGAGCAGGTCCAGCACGTCGATTTCCAGCGCGTCGATCCGAAAAAGAAAATTCACATGGCGGTGCCGCTGCACTTCATGAATGCCGAGGTTTCTCCGGGTGTGAAGGTGGGCAAAGGTGTCGTCCAGCACATCATCAACGAGCTCGAGATACAGTGCCTGCCGGATAACCTGCCGGAATACATCGAAGTCGACCTCAAGGACCTGGAACTGGGGCATTCGATACACGTTTCCGAACTGAAGCTGCCTGCCGGCGTCGAACCCCTGCCCAAGCTGAAGGCCGATAATCCGTCGGTGGTTACGGTGCAGGTGCCGAGGGAAATCGCGGTCGAGGAAACCGCCGCACCGGTTACCGAGATCACCGGCCAGGCACCCGAAGCCGCTGCGGCTGCCGGTGCTGCTGCCGGAGGGGCTGCACCGGCTGCCGGCGACAAGAAGGAAGCCGACAAGAAGCCTGCAGAGAAGAAGTAATGGGTGCGCCAGCCTGTCCCGGCTGGCGGCATCCGGCTGCGCCCGCCGAGCAGTACTGATGGCGGGCGTTTCTTTTGGTTTGCCTGATAAAACGGGAACCCGTTGACGCAGCGGTTTGTCCGCTCGGACACGGCACTGAGCAACCATCATGAAACTAGTCGTCGGCCTGGGAAACCCGGGCAAGAAATACGAAGCCACGCGTCATAACGCGGGCTTCTGGTGGATCGACGGTCTCGCCCGTGCAGCGGGTGTGGTCTGCCGTCACGAGGCGCGCTTTCACGGTGAAGTGGCGAGGATTGCGACGGCTGCCGGAGACGTCTGGCTGCTGAAACCGGCGACCTACATGAACGAATCGGGCCGTGCGGTCGGCGCACTGGCGGATTTCTACAAGATTGCACCCGAGGACATCCTGATCGTGCACGATGAACTTGATCTGCCGCCGGGCGGCATCAAGCTCAAGTTTGGCGGCAGCGGCTCGGGCAACGGCGTGCGCAGCGTGATTTCGCGGCTGGGCACACAGGAGTTCTGGCGGCTGCGTATCGGCATAGGCCATCCCCGTGAACATGCAGCCAGCGAGCAGGAGGTGGTCGATTACGTGCTGCATGCGCCACGCGCCGAGGAGCAGCGGGCCATCGATGAAGCGCTCGAACGCGGTTATGACGTCTGGCCGCTGATAGCGGCCTCCGACATGGAGGCGGCGATGCTGCGCCTGCATACCAAACCCGGCGACAAGCCGCGTCCGAACGCGCTCGCCAAGCCATAATTTTTAATCTCAAGGTTCAATCATGTCCCTGAAGTGCGGCATCGTCGGCCTGCCAAATGTCGGCAAATCCACCCTGTTCAATGCGCTGACCAAGGCCGGGATCGCGGCGGAGAACTATCCTTTCTGCACAATCGAGCCCAACGTCGGCATCGTCGAGGTGCCGGATCCCCGGCTGGCGGCGCTTGCCGCGATTGTCAAGCCGGAGAAGGTGGTGCCGGCCGTGGTCGAGTTCGTCGACATTGCCGGCCTGGTTGCCGGAGCGTCCAAGGGCGAAGGGCTGGGCAACCAGTTTCTCGCCAACATCCGTGAGACCGATGCCATTGCGCACGTGGTGCGCTGTTTCGAGGATGATAACGTCGTGCACGTTGCCGGGAAAATCGATCCGCTGGACGACATTGAAACCATCAATACCGAGTTGGCACTGTCCGATCTGGCTGCAGTCGAACGCCACCTCGCAAAATCCGCCAAGCTGGCCCGTGCCGGCGGCGACAAGGAGGCCGCCCGGCTGGTCGCTGTACTGGAGAAATGCCAGGCTGCGCTGAACGAGGCGAAACCGGTGCGCGCACTCGATCTCTACACCGAGGAACTCGAGTTGTTGAAGCCGTTGTGCCTGATCACCGCCAAGCCGACCATGTATGTCGCCAATGTGCGCGAGGGCGGTTTCAGCGACAATCCCCATCTTGCCGCAGTGCAGGCGCTCGGAACCAGTGAAAAGGCGCCGGTCGTCGCGGTATGCGCCGCGATCGAGGCCGAAATCGCCGACATGGATGATGCCGACAAGGCGATATTCTTGCAGGACATGGGCATGCAGGAACCCGGACTCAACCGCGTCATCAGCGCGGGGTACACGCTGCTCGGGTTGCAGACCTACTTCACGGCCGGCGTGAAGGAAGTCCGGGCGTGGACCATCCATCGCGGTGATACCGCACCGCGTGCGGCCGCGGCGATCCACACCGATTTCGAGAAAGGCTTCATTCGTGCCGAAGTGATTGCCTATGACGATTTCGTGGCCGGCAAGGGCGAGCAGGGCGCCAAGGAAGCCGGAAAGATGCGTCTGGAGGGCAAGGATTACGTCGTCAAGGATGGCGACGTGATGCATTTCCGTTTCAACGTCTGACAGCGTCGCGCCGGAGCGGCCCGCAACCCGGGCCGGTACTTTTTTTACTCCCCCGATCGAGGCTATACTCTGTGCGATCAACAGTGGCGAGGAGGCAGATCATGCGCGAAACTGAAGGTTTACGCCTGTTCTTAATCACCCTTTCAGTGGCGCTGCTCGCCGGCTGCGGCAGCATGGGCGGCAGGCACTCCGCTGGCGATTCGGATGAACTGCTCAATGCGGTCGCTATCGACGATGCCGGTGCCGTAAGGAGCGCGGTCAGCCGCGGCCTCAGCCCGAACCAGCGCATTCCCGCGCCGGGCTATTCGGCAGGAGCGCCGCTGCTGGCGCTGGCTGCCCGCGCCGGATCGGTGCAGGTGGTGCGCTACCTCATTTCCGCGGGCGCCGACCTCAACGCACGTACCCCGGTCAACGAAACACCCTTGATGCTCGCGGCGTATTTCCGCGAGGGCGACAGCGAGTCGTCGTCGGCGGACCGCCACGACGAAACCTTGCGCATCCTGGTCGAAGCCGGCGCCCAGATCGAAAACGATCCGCATAACTACACGCCGCTGGCCTACGCGGCCTACAACAACCGGCAGCGGGCTTTGCGTTACCTGATTGAGCGCGGCGCGCGGCTGGATGCCGATGCCGAGAATCGCGTCATCTACATCAATACGCCGCTGATGATGGCGGCCATCCAGGGGCATCGCGAAATCGTGCGCATGCTGCTGCGCGCCGGAGCCGATCCGCTGGTGCGGGTGCACATGGGCAGCACCGCGCGCGAATTCGCCCGCAAGTACCGCCACTCGCATGTCGAGCCGCTGCTGGCCTGTGCCGAATCGCTGCCGCCGGGCATCAGATTCGCCCAGCGCTGCGAAGGTCCCAACGTCGCCGCCGGCCGCTGATGCACCAACGCGGCGGCTCAGCCTGCCGCAGCAGGTTTCAGGCTGATGAGCAGCACGCCGGCCAGCACCAGCGCCGCGCCGGCCAGCTGGGCCGGCGTCACGGCCTCCCCCAGGAACGCCCAAGCGAACGCCATGGTCGCCAGCGGCCCGATGCAACCGACCAGCGACGCCTGGTTGGCGCCGACGCGTCTCAGGCCTTCGGCCATCAGCCATAATGGCAATACCGTGGAAAACACCGCGAGCACTGCCACCAGAGCATAAGCCTCACTGTTGACCACCAGCGCCCGCACCGGACGGATCGCGAAGAAATGCGCCATCACGAATCCGGTGGCGATCAGCGATGCGTATGCGGAAAAACGCATCGAACCGAGGCGGTGCACCAGCCGGCTGCCCGCCACCAGGTAGGCGGCATAGGTGACCGCGCTGCCGAATACCAGGGCCGCGCCGAGCACGGTCAGCCCCAGGTCATCACCCAGCCGCGCCTCGGCGCTGAATACCAGCGCGATGCCGGCGTATGACAACGCCAGGGAAACAAGCTGGATGCCACGTAGCGGCAGTTTCAGGAAGACTGCAGACATCAGCAGTACCAGTGTCGGGTACAGGTAGAGGATCAGCCGGCCGAAACCCGCCGAAATGTACTGTAGCCCCGCGAGGTCGAGGAAACTTCCCAGGTAATACCCGAGAAAGCCCAGCGCCGTGATGGCGAGGATTTCCCGGATACTGAGCGCGACAGCCGGACGGCCGGCCCACCACGCCATCAGCACGAACAGCGGCGCCGCAAAAAGCATGCGCAACGCCAGCAGGGTCGTGGTGTCGACGCCGTACTGGTAGGCTGCCTTGACCAGCACCGGCTTGCCAGAGAAGGCCACCGCGCTGACCAGGACGCAGACGATGCCGATACGGGCGCTGCGGCGGTCCGCTTCGGCTGACACTAGCGCCGGCGCTTGCTGCCGAGTATCGAGCCGAGCACGCCGCGGAAGATTTCGCGGCCGACCTGCGAACCGATGGCTCGTGCCGCGCTTTTTGCAGCCATTTCAACGACGCCTTCGCGGCGCCCGCCGCGGGGTCCGGTCGAACCGCCGAGCAGATCGCCCAGCGCGCCGAACATGCCGCCGGATCCGCCTTGGGGGGCGGCGGTGCCCGGTTGCCGGGTTGAGGGTTGCTCCTGCACACGCTGCGCCAGTTTTTCATAGGCGGACTCGCGATCATCAACCTGGTCATAGGTTCCGGCGAGCAGGGATGCCTTGATGGTCGCGGCGCGTTCTTCGGGCGTGACCGGTCCCAGGCGGCTGCCCGGCGGCAGCACGAGCGCCCGCTCGACGATGCCGGGCCGCCCCTTTTCATCAAGCAGCGACACCAGCGCCTCGCCGACCCCGAGTTCGGTGATTGCCGTCTCGACGTCGAGCTTCGGGTTGGCGCGCAGCGTCGTTGCCGCGCTCTTGACCGCCTTCTGGTCACGCGGCGTGAACGCGCGCAGGGCATGCTGCACGCGGTTGCCGAGCTGGCCGAGCACGGTCTCGGGAATGTCCAGCGGGTTCTGCGTGACAAAAAACACGCCGACGCCCTTGGAGCGGATCAGCCTGACCACCTGCTCGATTTTTTCGAGCAGCGCCGGCGGCGCGTCGCTGAACAGCAAATGCGCTTCGTCGAAGAAAAACACCAGCCTGGGTTTTTCCGGGTCGCCGACTTCCGGCAGCTGTTCGAACAGTTCGGACAGCAGCCACAGCAAAAACGTCCCGTAGAGCTTGGGCGAATTCATCAGCCTGTCGGCTGCGAGAATGTTGATGACACCGCGGCCCCGGGCATCGGTCTGCATCAGGTCGTGGATGTTCAGCGCCGGTTCGGCGAAAAACCCCTCGCCGCCCTGCTGCTCGATTTCCAGCAGCCCGCGCTGGATGGCGCCGATCGACGCCGCGGAAACGTTGCCGTAGCGGGTGGTGAACTGTTTGGCATTTTCGCCGGTGAACTGCAGCATCGCGCGCAAGTCCTTCAGGTCGAGCAGCAGCAGCCCGTTGTCGTCGGCGATCTTGAACACCAGCGTCAGCACGCCCTGCTGGGTGTCGTTGAGGTTGAGCAGTCGTGCCAGCAGCAGAGGACCCATTTCGGAGATCGTGGTACGCACCGGGTGGCCCTGGCTGCCGAAGGTGTCCCAGAACACCACCGGGCAGGGCTCGTAGACAAAATCCGTCACCCCCAGTTGTTTGATGCGCTCTTCGATTTTTGGCTTGGGTTCGCCCTTTTGCGACAGTCCCGCGAGGTCGCCCTTGACGTCAGCCATGAACACCGGCACGCCGATTTTCGAGAAACCTTCGGCGATGCGCTGCAGGGTCACCGTCTTGCCGGTGCCTGTGGCTCCGGCAATCAGCCCGTGGCGGTTGGCGAGGCCCGGGAGCAGGTGAAGTTCGCGGTCGGATTTGGCGACGAGCAGCGGTGCGGCCATGGCGGGTTCCTGAAATCGCTATGATAAAATTTCATCAATTCTAACGGGTTATCAAAGCAGGATATCGGGAGTCATGGCCGGACATTCCAAGTGGGCGAACATCCAGCACCGCAAGGGCCGGCAGGATGCCAAGCGCGGCAAGATTTTCACCCGCCTGATCAAGGAGATCACGGTTGCGGCGCGCATGGGCGGCGGCGATCCCGGCAGCAACCCGCGGTTGCGGCTGGCGATGGACAAGGCCTACGACAACAACATGCCCAAGGACAACGTCGAACGCGCGATCAAGCGCGGTACAGGCGACCTGGAAGGCGTGAACTACGAGGAAATCCGTTACGAAGGGTATGGCATAGCCGGCGCTGCGGTGATGGTCGACTGCATGACCGACAACCGCACCCGCACCGTGGCCGACGTGCGCCATGCCTTCACCAAGCACGGCGGCAACCTCGGCACCGACGGTTCGGTGGCGTTCCTGTTCAGGCATTGCGGGCAGATGGTGTTTGCGCCCGGCACCGACGAGGACAAGCTGATGGAAGCCGCCATCGAGGCAGGCGCCGAGGATGTCGAAACGCATGAAGACGGCAGCATCGAGGTGTTGACCGGGCCGGCAGAATTTTCCGCAGTGCGCGCGGCGCTGGAAAAAGCCGGATTCAAGCCGGAACTGGCGGAAGTGACGATGAAACCGACCACCGAAAACGCGCTTACCGGCGATGATGCCGTGCGCATGCACAAACTCCTGGACGCGCTCGAGGCCGTCGACGACGTGCAGGAGGTGTACACCACCGCGGTCCTCGACGAGCCCGCTTGAACGCAGTCACCCCGCTGCGTATCCTCGGCATCGATCCCGGACTGCGCGTCACCGGTTTCGGCGTCATCGAACAGATCGGCCAGCACCTGGCCTACATCACCAGCGGTTGCGTGCGCAGCGGCGAGGGCGAACTGCCCGAACGCATCAGGGTGCTGCTCGAGGGTTTGCAGGAAGTGATCGCCGAGTATCGTCCGCAGTGCGTGGCCGTGGAACAGGTCTTCGTCAACGTCAATCCAAAATCCACTTTGTTGCTGGGCCAGGCCCGCGGCGCAGCGATCTGCGCGGCGGTTGGCAGCGCGCTGCCGGTGTCCGAATACACCGCGCTGCAGGTGAAGCAGGCGGTGGTCGGCGCCGGCAAGGCGAGCAAGGAACAGGTGCAGTCCATGGTGCGGCGTTTGCTGCAATTGCCCGGCGATCCCAGCCCCGATGCCGCCGATGCGCTGGCGTGTGCGATCTGCCATGCCCACGGTGGCCGTGGATATGGCGGAATCGGCATCGGGCGCCGTCGCCGCGGCGGGAGGCTGCGTTGAGCCGCATACTGCTTGCCTGGGAGCTGGGCGCCGGCTTTGGCCATCTCGGTCCCTTTTTGAGCATTGCGCCGAAGTTGCTGGAGCGCGGCCACGTATTGCATGTCGCCGCGCGGGAGATTGCCGGTGCCTGCAATGCAGTCGGCAGGCTGCCGATCACGGTGCATCAGGCGCCGCTGTGCCTGAACACCTATTCCGGCCTGCAGGATCCGCCGCTGAATTTCGCCGAAATCCTGATGCGTTACGGTTATCTCGAACCGCCGATGCTGCAGGCGATGATCACCGCATGGCGCAGCCTGCTCCACGTGACCGGCGCCGAACTGCTGATTGCGGATCATGCGCCGACCGCGCTGATTGCGGCACGGCTCTCGGGAATACCGACTGCGGTGATCGGCACGCCGTTCTCGGTACCTCCAGACGTGCATCCGACGCCGAATATGCGCCCATGGGTCGATGTTCCCGCCGCGCGGCTTGCCGACAGCGATGCGCGTGTGCTGGCCGTGATCAATGCGGCTTTGCCAGCCGGGGCCGCTCCAATAACCGGGATAAGCGAAATTTTTTCCGGCGCTTCCCGGTTTTTCATCGGTGTTCCGGAAACGGATGTCTACGGCAAGCGGCCGGAGGCGACATACTTCGGGCTGGCTGGCGTCGATGCCGGGGGCATATCGCCGGTCTGGCCCGAGGGCACCGGCAAGCGGGTGTTTGTCTATCTGCGCGCCGAGTATCCCCACAGCGATACCACGATGGCCGCGCTGATTGCCGGCGGAGCGCGTGTTATCGCTTACATCAGCGGCGCCAATGCCGCGGCGCTGCAGCGTTATGCCGGGCTGGGCGCCGTGGCCGTTTCGGAACGGGTTGATCTTGAACAGGTGTTCCGGGAGGCGGATTTGTGCGTGACCCATGGCCCCGGCACAACGCTTGCGGCGCTGCGGCTGGGAGTTCCCGTACTGGTGCTGCCCCGGCAGCTGGAAAATTTTCTGTTTGCCTCAGCCCTGCAGCGTATCGGCGTCTGCGGACTGTTGCGCCCTGACGGTAATCCGGAAGACATCCGGAATCTGCTGGCGGACATGCTGGAGAATGCCGCGTATCGCGACCGTGCACGCGGGTTCGCGGACCGTTATAGCAAGCCTTCCGTTGATACAATCATCGATCAGGTGATTGCACAGGTTGAATCACTGGCGGCAACGCAGGAAAAAGGAAGGAAATGATCGGGCGCATATCCGGACGACTTTCGACCAAGCAGCCGCCGCAGATCACGGTGGACGTGAATGGCGTCGGCTACGAACTCGATGTGCCGATGAGCACGCTCTACCAGCTCCCGGCCACCGGAGCGGAGGTGACGCTCTACACGCACCTGGTGGTGCGCGAGGATGCGCACCTGCTGTTCGGTTTTGCCACCGAGGCGGAACGCACGATGTTCCGCCAGCTGATCCGCATTTCCGGCGTGGGGGCGCGCACCGCGCTGTCGGTACTGTCGGGCCTGTCGGTGGCCGAACTGCACGATGCCGTGCGTGCGCAGGACGGCGCGCGCCTGACACGGATACCCGGCATCGGCAAAAAAACCGCCGAGCGCCTGCTGCTCGAAATGCGCGACCGCCTGCCCAAGGCCGGCGTACTGCCGGCGGGTCCGACGGGTACGGGCAACGGCAGTGATGTCGTCAATGCCCTGAGCGCGCTTGGCTACAATGACAAGGAAGTACACTGGGCGGTGGCGCAGCTCGCGGCCGGGGTGTCGGTGACCGAAGGCATACGCCAGGCCCTGAAACTGCTGTCCAAGGCATGAGCACGCATAATTCATGATTGAAACCGACCGCCTGATTTCCGCAGCGGCTTCTTCGCAGGAAGAGGTGATCGAACGCGCGCTGCGGCCAAAGGCGCTCGACGAATATGTCGGCCAGGAGACAATCCGCGGCCAGCTGTCGATCTTCATCGAGGCCGCGCGCCGGCGCAAGGAAGCGCTGGACCACGTGCTGCTGTTCGGTCCGCCGGGGCTGGGCAAAACCACGCTGGCGCACATCATTGCTCGGGAGATGGGCGTCAACCTGCGCCATACCTCCGGCCCGGTGCTCGAGCGCGCCGGCGATCTTGCGGCGATGCTGACCAACCTCGAGCCCAACGACGTGCTTTTCATCGACGAGATCCATCGCCTGTCGCCGGTGGTTGAGGAGATTCTTTATCCCGCGCTGGAGGATTTCCAGATCGACATCATGATCGGCGAAGGTCCTGCGGCGCGTTCCGTCAAACTCGACCTGCCGCCGTTCACACTGGTGGGCGCGACCACCCGCGCCGGCATGCTGACCAATCCGCTGCGCGACCGCTTCGGCATCGTTGCGCGTCTGGAGTTCTATACCGCGGACGAACTGACGCGGATCGTCGGGCGTTCGGCGCGGCTGCTCGAGGTCGGCATCGATGCCGACGGCGCGCGCGAAGTCGCCGGCCGCTCGCGCGGCACGCCGCGCATTTCCAACCGCCTGCTGCGCCGCGTGCGCGATTACGCCCAGGTACGGGCAGGGGGGCATGTCACGCGCGAGGTGGCTGATGCCGCACTGAAAATGCTTGATGTCGATGCGGTCGGGCTCGATGTCATGGACCGCAAGCTGCTGCGCGCGGTGATCGACAAGTTTGCTGGCGGTCCGGTCGGCGTCGAGAACCTCGCGGCGGCGATCGGCGAGGAGCGCGACACCATCGAGGATGTGCTCGAACCTTTCCTGATCCAGCAGGGCTACCTGCAGCGCACCCTGCGCGGGCGCGTGGCCACCGCGCTGGCCTACCGTCATTTCGGGCTGGCACAGCCGTCGCAGGGTGCCGCCGGCGATCTCTGGAACCAATAGTGATGCCCTCACGGTTTGTGGTGGCGCCTCGCATCATTGGCGTTCTCGCCCCCGGAATAAACACAAGTATCTGTTTTAATTGATAAAATTGAAAAATACCCGGAGCATATCAGCTGCCTCGAAAGTGCTCCGCAAGGCTGGTCTGGCCGCCGCTGAACCCTTTTTGTGGCCGGTACGCGTTTATTACGAGGACACCGATGCGGGCGGCGTGGTGTTCTATGCCAACTATCTGCGTTTCATGGAACGCGCCCGCACCGAGTGGCTGCGCGCGCAGGGGTACGAACAGCCGGTGATGGCGGAGACCCTGCGCGTGCTGTTCGTGGTGCGCTCGGTGCAGATAGATTTCCTGCGGCCGTCGCGCTTCAACGACAGCTTGCAGGTGAGCGTGGAAGTGGATAACGTCAGCGGCAGCCGCATCCGGTTTCTGCAATGCGTGCGGCACGGGGACGAGGAGCGTGTACGGGCGGTGGTCGATGTCGTGTGCGTGAGCACCGGCACCTTCAGGCCGGTCCGCATGCCCCGGGAATTGCGCATAACAACGGGACCTGAAAAGTGAACGCAACACTCACGCATGACATGTCGGTGCTCAGCCTGATCACCGGCGCCAGCGTACCGGTGCAGCTGGTGATGGCCATACTGCTGCTGGCATCGCTGTTTTCCTGGTATTACATTTTCCTCAAGGTGTTCACGCTGCGCCGTGCCGCCACCCAGACCGCGGAATTCGAGCGCCAGTTCTGGAGCGGTGCCGACTTGAACGACCTGTTCCAGCGCGCGGTCAACGCGCGCGATTCGGCCGGCAGCCTCGAACGCATTTTTGAATCGGGATTCCGCGAATTCACCAAACACCGTCGCGAGCCGGGCACCGACGTCGGCGCGCTGATGGACAGCACGCGGCGCGCCATGCGCGCGACCTACCAGCGCGAAATGGACAAGCTCGAATCCTCGCTGTCGTTTCTGGCCTCGGTGGGCTCGGTCAGCCCGTACGTGGGGCTGCTGGGAACGGTGTGGGGCATCATGAACTCTTTCCGCGGGCTGGCGAATGTCGCGCAGGCGACGCTGGGTCACGTCGCGCCGGGCATCGCCGAAGCGCTGATCGCCACCGCCATCGGCCTGTTCGCGGCGATCCCCGCGGTGGTGGCGTACAACCGCTTTGCCGGCGACGTCAACCGGCTGGCAATCCGTTTTGATTCGTTCACCGAAGAATTCTCGAACATCCTGCAGCGCCAGGTGAATTAGGCATCCAGCATGCTGATCGAAAAACGCAGCGGCCGCAGGCTGATGAACCAGATCAACGTCGTGCCCTACATCGACGTGATGCTGGTGCTGCTGGTGATTTTCATGGTTACTGCGCCGCTGATCAACCCCGGGCAGGTCGAGCTGCCGTCAGTCGGCAAGACTTCGAATCCGCCGGTGGCGCCGCTGGAAGTCTCGATCGACAAGACCGGGCTGCTGTTGCTGCGCGACCGCGACCAGGGCGCGGCCGAGCGCAAGGTGACGCGCGACGAATTGCTTGCCGCGATCCGCAACAAGCAGAAACGCAATCCGGAGCAGGCGGTGGTGATCGCGGCTGACAAGGACGTGCGCTACGAGTCGGTGCTGGAGGTCATGGACATGCTGCAGCAGAACCAGGTGCAGAAAGTCGGGCTGCTCGCGCGACCGCGAAACTGATGAATGCGGCCGCGATCCAGTCCCGCGAACAGGCCCTGGCCGGCGCGCTGGCCTTCGCGATGCACGTGCTGCTGCTGGTGTTTCTGGTGTTCGGCGTCAGCTGGCAGCATCAGCAGATTGATACCGCTGCCGTCGTCGATCTGTGGCGCGACCTGCCGCCGTTGACTCCGCCCAAGGCGCAAGTGCCGCCGGTCGCCAAACCCGTGCCGCCACCACCCGCGCCGAAAGCGGAAGTGAAGCCGCCGCCGAAACCGGAACCTGCGCCTGCGCCGAAACCGGACATCGCCCTGAAGGAAAAGCTGGAGAAGGAACGCAAGCTCAAGGAACAGAAAGCGGCGGAAGCGAAAAAACTCGCCGCGGAAAAGGCGCGCGAAGCCGAGCTGGAGAAGAAAAAGCGCGCCGAAGCCGAGGCGCTGAAGCAGAAACAGGCGGCCGAGGCGGAAGCCAAACGTGTCGCCGCCGAGCAACAAAAGGCGCGCGATGCGCTGGCGGCGCAGCAGGCCGCGGCTCAGGCCAAGGTGGTCGACGAGTACAAGCGGCGCATTGTCGAAAAAGTCCGCCGCTTCATCGTGCTGCCGCCGAATGTCAGCGACAATGCGCGGGTTGAGTTCGAGGTGGTGATGCTGCCGGGTGGCGAGGTGCTGGGGGCCAAACTGAAACGCTCGGCCAACAGCATCCCCGCCTATGATGCCGCTGTGGAGCGGGCGATCCTCAAGGCCCAGCCGCTGCCTCTGCCGCCGGATCCGGCGCTGATGCGCCAGTTCCGGGAACTAAACCTGGTATTCCGCCCCAAAGAATGATCACGAAAAAGAAAACATCAAAATGCAATCCAGCCGTGAAAAAATATCGATGATGTTTAATATCCTGCGCATGCTGCTTGCGGCGCTGCTGCTGTCAGCCGGCAGCGCAGTTGCGTCGCTGACCATCGAAATCACCGGCGCCGGCGCCACCCAGGTGCCGGTGGCGATCGTGCCGTTCCGCGCAGAAGAGGGCCTTTCCCAGCGCATCACGCCGGTGGTGGCCGCCGACCTTGCGCGCAGCGGGCTGTTCCGCACCGTTGATCCGGGCGGCATCAACCCGGTGCCGCACGAGCCCGAGCAGCTTGATTATGCGCAGTGGCGCGCGCGCGGCGCCGAGGCCGTGGTGATCGGTTCGGTGAGCAAGGCTCCCGACGGTCGTTATGACATCCGCTTCCGGGTCATGGACGTGGTCAAGCAGACCCAGATCGCCGGCTTCGTCTATTTCGCGACCGAGAACCAGCTGCGGCTGACTGCGCACAAGATCGCCGACGTGATCTACGAAAAACTCACCGGCGATACCGGCGTGTTCGCGACGCGCATCGCCTATGTCGTCAAGCGCGGCACGCGTTACGAGTTGCATGTCGCCGACGCCGACGGCTACGGCGCGCAGAGCGTGCTCAGTTCCAACGAGCCGATCATTTCGCCGGCGTGGTCGCCTGACGGCACGCGCCTCGCCTACGTGTCCTTCGAGCAGAAAAAACCCATCGTCTACGTGCAGTCGCTGACCACCGGCGGCCGCCAGGCGGTTGCCGCCTTCCGCGGCAGCAACAGCGCGCCCGCCTGGTCGCGCGACGGCCGGCAGCTGGCGGTGACGCTGAGCCGCGACGGCGGCTCGCAGCTCTACCTGATCAGCGCTGACGGCCGCGGAGAGCCGCGGCGCCTGACCAGCAGCAACGCGATCGACACCGAGGCCAATTTTTCCCCGGACGGCCAGTCGATACTGTTCACCTCGGACCGCGGCGGCGGACCGCAGATTTACCGCATCGCTGTCAGCGGCGGACCTGCGCAACGCGTTACCTTCGAAGGCGATTACAACGTGTCGCCGCGGCACAGCCCGGACGGCAAGAGCTTCACCTTCATCCAGCGCAACAGGGGGCGGTTCAACGTGGCAGTACAGGATTTCGCGACAAGACAGGTCCAGGTGCTGACGGACGGCGGCATCGACGAATCGCCGAGTTTCGCGCCCAACAGCAAGCTCATACTCTATGCAACCGTGGTGGGGGGGCGTGGTATATTGGCCGCCGTTTCCAGCGACGGTCGCATCCGGCAACGCTTCACCGCGGATGTCGGGGATGCACGTGAACCTGCGTGGAGTCCTGTGGTCAACAAATAACACCCGGCAAATCCACCCCTATCGACAAGGAGCTGATAATGAAACGGCTAATACTCGCACTTGCAGCATCGGCATTTCTCGCCGCCTGCGGCAGCACGCCCACCAAGGAGCAGGACGGCGCCTCCGTAGAGGACCGCAGCGGCGCCACGGCGCAGCAGCGAAAGCCGCAGACGCAATCCACCGGCCCGACCACCGCGCCGCTGGAGCCCAAAGGTGTTTCGGGCAACCCGTTGAAAGATCCGTCGAACATCCTGTCCAAGCGCAGCGTCTATTTCGAACTCGACAGCAACGTGGTCAAGGACGAATTCAAGCCGCTGGTGTCGGCGCATGCGCGCTACCTTCAGCAGAACGGCAAACAGAAAGTCACCATTCAGGGCAATGCCGATGAACGCGGCAGCCGCGAATACAATCTTGCGCTTGGCCAGCGTCGTGCCGACGCAGTGAAGCAGGCGATGCAGCTGCTGGGCGCGCGCAGCGATCAGATCGAAACCGTCAGCTTCGGCGAAGAGAAGCCCCGGGCCACCGGCCACGACGAGAAAAGCTGGGCCGAGAACCGCCGCGCCGACATCGTCTATCCCAACGACTGAACGGCGTCATGATGCATCACGGTTCGCGTCCCGCCTGCCTGCTGGCGCTGTGTGCCGGCCTGCTGGCGGCCGGCCCGGCGGTGGCGGGCCTGTTTGACGACGAAGGCGCGCGTGCGATGATCGTGGAGCAGCAGAAGCGTGTCGATGAACTGCGCCGGCAGACCGATGCCATCAGTACCCGGCTGGGCAAGGTCGAGGAAGACGCAAAAGCGCAGCCGGTGCTCGCAATAGCCGGCGAGATCGAAAAACTGCGCGAGGAAATCCGCGGCCTGCGCGGCCAGATTGAAGTGCTGGGCAACAGCATCGAAGGCGTATCCAAGCGGCAGCGCGACATGTATGTCGACCTTGACCTGCGCCTGCGCCGTTTCGAGCAACCGGGTGCGGCGATGACGCCGGGTGCCGCCGCTGCTTCCCCGGCAACGGGTGCCGACGTGCCGAAAGTTGCCTCGGCCGCGCCGGTCGCAGTCGACGAAAATGACGCCTACGAGCGCGCCCAGGGCCAGCGCCGCATCGGCGACTACCAGGGCGCGATCAGCGCCTTCCAGGGATTCATCAGGAAGTACCCGAAAAGCACCCTGGCGCCACGCGCACAGTACTGGATCGGCGATTCGTATTTCAATCTGCGCGACTTCAGGAACGCCATCGCCAGCCAGCAGAAGCTGATTGCGGCCTATCCCGACAGCACTTCGGTCCCCGATGCGTTGCTCAACCTCGCCAGTTCGCAGCTGGAGGCGGGCGATGCCGGTGCGGCGCGCAAGACCATGGAAGGCCTGGTGGCCCGTTATCCCTCGTCGGATGCCGCCGAAAAGGCCCGCCGGCGGCTCGCCAACCTGCGCTGAATGATGGCGCGCCCGTGCGCGCCGTCGGCGGCCTGATAACATCGGCGCCGTGAATCAAGTTGCCACCGAAGCCCTCGCCGTTGCCGCGGCCACGCTGCGCGTCACCGAGATATTTTTTTCGCTGCAGGGCGAAACCAGCCGCAGCGGCCTGCCGACAGTATTCGTGCGCCTGACCGGCTGCCCGCTGCGCTGCGGGTATTGCGACACCACGTATGCCTTCCACGGTGGCGAGTCCATGGCGCTCGAAGAAATCCTCGATCACGTTGCCTGTTACCAGGTCCGTTACGTGACGCTGACCGGCGGCGAGCCGCTGGCGCAGAAACATGCGGCGCTGCTGCTGCGGCAGCTGGCGGATGCCGGTTACTCGGTATCCCTTGAGACCAGCGGCGCGCTGGACGTGTCCATGGTCGATCCGCGGATCTCGAAAATCCTCGACCTCAAGACACCGGGTTCGGGCGAATGCGAACGCAACCTGTGGACCAACCTTGACCACCTGACCGCGCATGACGAAATCAAGTTCGTCCTCTGCGATGAAGCCGACTATGTCTGGGCACGTGAACAGTTGCAGGCGCGCCGCCTTGATGCGGCATGCCCGGTTCTGTTCTCCCCGGTGCATGGCCAACTCGAGCCCCGCCTTCTTGCCGAGTGGATATTGCGCGACCGATTGCCCGTGCGCCTGCAGCTGCAACTGCACAAGCTGCTGTGGGGCGAAAAGCCTGGACACTGAGCGGGGCACCGAGCGCGCATGAAATCCAAAGCAGTCGTGCTGTTGTCGGGCGGGCTGGATTCCGCAACCACGCTGGCGATCGCCCGTGAAGCGGGTTACGCATGCCATTGCCTGTCGATCGATTACGGCCAGCGCCATCGCTCGGAACTGGATGCCGCCGCGCGGGTGGCGCAGGCGCTGGGTGCGGCGACCCACAAGGTGGTGTGCATCGACCTCGGCACGCTGGGCGGTTCGGCGCTGACCGACAGCGCGATCCCGGTGCCGGTCGATGGCGTGCAACCGGGGATACCTGTGACCTACGTGCCGGCGCGCAACACCATCATGCTGGCAGTGGCGCTGGCGCATGCCGAAGTGTGCAGCAGCAGCGATATTTTTTTCGGCGCGAATGCAGTCGACTATTCCGGCTATCCGGACTGCCGCCCGGAGTACATGCGCGCCTTCGAAGCACTGGCCAATCTGGCGACCAGGGCCGCGGTTGAAGGCCGGTCGCTGAAACTGCATACACCCATCATCGAACTGACCAAGGCGGAAATCATTCGCCGCGGCACGGCGCTGGGCGTAGATTACGCGTTGACCGTCTCCTGTTATCAGGCCGATGCCGAAGGTCGCGCCTGCGGCGTCTGCGACTCCTGCCGGCTGCGTCGCGCCGGGTTTGAGCAGGCCGCGGTGGCGGATCCAACCCGTTACAAATAAGTCAATAAAAACAATTAATTATTGACGGCAGCCGGGCGCAGTACACTGTTCGCGGAGGAAACCATCATGGAATTCAACGTACACCATCAGGTGCTGGCCGCGGTATTCGTGATCGCGGTGATTCTCGGTGCCGTCGTCAACAAGACCAATTTCTGCACCATGGGTGCGGTCTCCGACTGGGTCAACATGGGCGACAGCGGGCGCATGCGCGCATGGCTGCTGGCGATGGCCGTCGCGATCACCGGCGCCGTCGCGCTGGAATCCGCGGGCATGGTCAACCTGTCGGCGGAAACCTTTCCGCCGTACCGCACTTCGGCTTTCGGCTGGTTGCGTTACCTCGCCGGCGGAGTGCTCTTCGGCATCGGCATGACGCTGGCCAGCGGCTGCGGCAACAAGACCCTGGTGCGCGTCGGCGCCGGCAACCTGAAATCGCTGGTGGTGCTGGCGATCGCGGCGATCATGGCCTACCTGATGCTGTGGACGCCGTTCTACGAAAAACAGTTCCATCCCTGGGTGTCGGCAACGACCATAGACCTCGCGCGCCACGGCGTGAGCTCGCAGGAACTCGGCACGGTGCTCTCCGGCATCGCCGGCATGCAGCCTGCGCGCGGATTCAACGCCACTGTCGGCGGCGCGCTGGCGCTGATCCTTTTCATCTACGTGTTCCGTTCGTCCGAGTTCCGCGGCAGTTTTGACAATCTGCTCGGCGGCGCCGTGGTCGGGCTGGCGGTGATCGCCGGCTGGTACCTGACCGGCGGACCGCTGGGACAGGCATGGAAGGAATACGCCGATTTCGCGACCCAGGTGCCCAGCCGCGTCCAGGTGCAGTCCTACACCTTCATCAGCCCGATGGGCGACACAGTGCGTTACCTGATGAGCCCCGGGACCACCACGCTGATCAATTTCGGGGTCGTCGCGCTGGCCGGCGTGATCTCCGGATCCTTCATTTACGCGATATTCACCGGAGGTTTCCGCATCGAGTGGTTTGTTTCGCTTAAGGATTTTGCCAATCACGCGGTCGGCGGCGTGCTCATGGGCGTGGGCGGCGTGCTGTCCATGGGCTGCACCGTCGGCCAGGCGATTACCGGCATGTCGACACTGGCCATCGGTTCGATGCTGACCTTCATGGCGATCGTCATTGGCGCCGCGGGTACGATGAAGTACCAGTACTGGCGCATGATGCAGGAGGAATAAGCGCCTGTGCCGGATTCCGGCGCCCGTTGCGGTTGACCCTGCATGCCCCGCGCGGGTAAAATTCGCCCCTTTTTGGGCGGTTAGCTCAGCCGGTAGAGCAGCGGACTTTTAATCCGTTGGTCGGGAGTTCGAATCTCCCACCGCCTACCAGTTTCATCCGAAGGGCCGGCATGCGCCGGCCCTTCGTTTTTATAACCATTCCGGGAGATATCCGCCATGGCACGGTTTGAACCGATTGGTCATGTGCGCAGCGGCCGTACCGAGATGTCGGCAGGGCACTGGGCGGCCGTCGAGTCGCGCATCGAGCTTGACCCGGTGTATGCCAAGGGCCTTGCCGGCCTCGGCGAGTTCTCGCACGTGGTTGTGGTGTTCCACCTCGACCGCATCCCGGCGTTCGATCCGGCGACGCAGCTCGCGCGCAATCCACGCGGCATGGAGGACCTGGCGCCGGTGGGCGTGTTCGCGCAGCGCACGAAATTCCGTCCGAACCCGATCGGCGTCACCGCCGTGGAGCTGGTGGCAGTCGACGACCGGGGCATCGCGGTGCGGGGACTGGACGCGCTGGACGGCACGCCGGTGCTCGACATCAAGCCTTACATACCGGCGTTCGAACGCAAGGACGAAGTGCGTTTGCCGGCATGGGTGGACAGGATGATGGACGGCTACTTCTGAGGTCATGCCTTTCAGGCCGACATTTCGGGTCCGCATTCGTCGAAGAACCCGCGTTAAACGGTTGAATCGCGCGATTCCGGCGGTTTTCGGGGACGGGCGTAAGTTTGTCGCAAGCCCGTGTAAGTCTTATGCAAGCTGCCGCGGCGACCATGGCAACCGTGCTGCGGCTGATCCGGTGACCCTGGTTTATACGCAGGTGACCTGACAAACCGTTTTCAAGGAGCTTGCGATGAAAAAACTGATTTCCGGGATTCCGATGCTGCTGCTGACCTTGCCCGTCCTTGCCGCAGACGACGAAGCTGCAGCCGTGGCGCCGCGGGTTGAAGCCGATCCCACCGGGTTGATCCTTTTCGCGCTGGTTTTTGTCGGACTGATCGGCGGCTACGCCTACGTCATCTGGCGGTCGGGGCAGAAAAACAAGGACACGGGCAAATAAGCAAGCAGCCGCTCTGCGGCCTGAAAAAAAGGCGCTCCGCGGAGCGCCTTTTTGTTGCCGGGCGGCCGTTTCAGAAATAGGCCTGCCCGCGTTTCACCGGCGGCGTCCAGGTGCAGTCCGACCACGGACCGTCGCCGTGTTCGCGGATGTAGGAAATCCTGCCGCGCTTCGTCGGCTTCTTCCCCTTGAAGAAAGCCTGCAGCCAGTCGAACACGTAGTCGTGGCAGTCCATGCCGCCGAGGTTGGCGATGCTCCACAGCGGGTGGTACTGGTTCTCGAACACCCACATTTCCTTCGGCACCTTCAGGTCCTCGTAGGCCTCGATCGCATCCTCCAGCGGACACAGCGGATCGAACTCGCCGGTGACCAGCAGCGTCGGGCACTTTATGCGGTCGAGGTATCCGCGTACCGTCATGCCCTTCGCGACTTCCTCGTCGAAGCGTTCTTCGTCGTCGTAGCCCGCCATGTACATGAACATCTGCTTGAAGCGCGGCGAGGACTGCGTGAAGATGGTGTTGTTGGGGTTGAAGCAGGCCACTGAGCTCACCACCACTGCGGCGCGATGGTCGTAGCTCGACAGCCGCAGCGACCAGTAGCTGCCCATGCTGATGCCGTAGATCGCAATCCTGTTCTTGTCCACTTCCGGCCGCTTGCGCAGGTAGCTGATCACGGCGGCGCCGGCACGCTCGTAGTTGTCGGCGACCGCGCGGATTTTCTGCATGTTCGAATTGCCCTGGCCCGGGCCGTCCATCGCCAGCACGTGGAAGCCGCGCGCGAGCCCGATGTTGTGGTACGCCTTGGGGAACACTTCCTTCGACTGGTCCATGCCCGGCACGTAGATCACCACCGGCGCCTTGCGCCGGTCCGGCAGCAGGTGCAGCAGGCAGGAGATGGTCTTGCCGTCGTCGAACGGCACTTCGACGCGCTCGATCGGGTAATCCGCGGTCTGGATGCGGCGGTCGACCATCTCGTTGAGCTTGCGGTAGAGCTGCTTTTTCACCGGATGGTTGTCGAAATAGATCGGGTGCTGCGCCATGCGGTAGGCCTCGATGGCATGGTCATAGTGATAGGTCGCGCTGGCCCTGGCGCCTCTTGCCTGCGCCAGTTTCGCCAGCCGTTCGTGGCGTTCGCCGGCCTCGCGCCAGACCTTGGGCAGCATGCGGTAATTGCGCGCGCGTTTGCCTGCCGGCACCTCGATGTCGTCGCGCTCGAAATTCTGCACGCGCCCGCGCATGTTCAGCGCGAGGTCAAGCATCCACTGCTGGTTGTCGCGTTCGGTTCTCAGCTTGCGTATCACGTTTCCTCCGGTTGTTGTAAGAGCATGAATGTCAGGCCAGCTGCTTCAGCGCCTGCCCGAGGTCGGCGATCAGGTCCGCCGGATCCTCCAGCCCGATGTGCAGGCGTACCGTCGGTCCGCCGGGATTCCACTGTGTCGCGCTGCGCACTTTTTCCGGGTGCGGCGCGGTGACCAGGCTCTCGTAGCCGCCCCAGCTCGAGCCGATGCCGAAGAGCTGCAGCGCGTTGACGAAGGCCGCAACTTTCGCGCGCGGCGCTTCGTGCAGCACGAGGCCGAACAGCGAGGCCGCGCCGTCGAAATCGCGCTTCCAGATTTCATGGCCGGGATCGTCCTCCAGCGCCGGGTACAGCACGCGCTGCACCTCGGGGCGCGCCTGCAGCCAGCGCGCCACCGCCAGCGCGTTGGCCATCTGCTGCTTCATGCGCACACCTATGGTGCGGAAACCGCGCAGCGCGAGGTAGCAGTCGTCGGGGCTGACGCAGTAACCGTACTCGGCCACCGTGTGGCGCACCGGCAGCCAGTGTTTTTCGTTGGTGACGATCACGCCCATCAGCACGTCGGAATGGCCGACGATGTACTTGGTCGCGGCGTGTATCGAGACGTCGATGCCGCGCTCGAATGAACGGAAGAAATACGGCGTGCCCCAGGTGGTGTCGGCCAGCACCGGGATGCCGCGGGCGTGCGCCGCCGCGGCGATCGCCGGGATGTCCTGCATTTCAAAGGTCAGCGAGCCCGGCGCCTCGCAGAACACCGCCCTGGTGTTGTTCCTGATCAGTTTTGCGATGCCGGCGCCGATCAGCGGATCATAATATTCGGTTTCCACGCCCATCTTGCGCAACTGCTTCTCGCAGAAAATGCGCGTCGGCGCATAGGTGCTGTCGGTCATCAGCAGGTGGTCGCCCGTTTTGACGAAGGCGCACAGCGCGGCGGTGATCGCCGCCAGCCCCGAGGGCACGGCCACCGCCTGGTGACCGCCTTCCATTTTTGCCACTGCTTCCTCGAAGGCGAAGGTGGTCGGCGTGCCGTGGATGCCGTAGCGCATGCTCTTGAAATCATCCGGATCGCGCGACTCGTACGTCGCGAGGTCCGGAAAAATCACCGTCGAGGTGCGAAACACCGGCGTGTTGACCGTGCCGTGGCTTTGCGCGGGATTGCGGCCGACGTGGGTCAGCAGGGTGTCTTTTTTCATCGGATTTTTACGATATGGACTGCGCTGGAGGCATTGTGCGTGGGTGCCGGTGACGGTGCAACACGACCGGCGGAAATCCGGATGCGTTTGTCCGTGTATTTTGCGTTATCCTAGCCGCTATTCCAACTGAGGAGCGCGCGCCGCCGCTGAGATCCAGCATGCGGTGCCCGGGATTGTCATGGACCATCAACACCTGTTCGACGTCGGCGGGGTGCACCTTTCCCGTCTTGAAGACCTGCGGCTGATCAAGGGCGAGGGGTGTTATGCCGCCGACTGGAATCTGCCCAACCAGGCGCACGCCGCATTCCTGCGTGCCGATCGCGCCCACGCCAGAATCCTGTCCATCAACACCGATGCAGCGCGCAAGGCCAAGGGCGTGCTCGGGGTCTACACCGGCGAGGACGCGGTCAAGGCCGGCTATGTGAAGCCGCTGAGCATGCTGACCTTCCCCGGCAAGGATGGCAAAAAGGCCAACCTGCCCAATCGCGCAGTGCTGGCGCATGAGCGCGTGCGTTTTGTCGGCGAAACCGTGGCCATGGTGGTCGCCGAAACCGCGCTGCAGGCCCAGGACGCCGCGGAACTGATCGAAGTCGAATACGAAGACCTGCCGGTGACCGTGGACCCGCGGGCCACGCTGGAAGCCGGCGCGCCGCAGCTGCACGACAACGTGCCGAACAACCTGGTGTTCGAACAGGAAGCCGGTGATGCCGCCGCCGTGGCCGCGGCCTTTGCCAAAGCCGCCCATGTCACCAGGCTGAAACTCGACTGCACCCGCGTCGCGCCCAGCCCGATGGAGCCGCGCGCCTGCCTGGTGGCTTATGACGCCGCTTCCGGCGCCTATACGGTCCATGTGCCGGTGCAGGGCATCAACATGATGCGCATGCAGATTGCCGCCTACACGGGCGTGCCGGACGACAAGCTGAACATCAGGGCCAAAGACGTCGGCGGCGGCTTTGGCCAGCGCAGCATTGCCTATACCGAATACGTCGCCGCGATGATCGCCGCCAGGGCGCTCAACCGTCCGGTGAAATGGGTGTCCTCGCGCAGCGAGGGTTTCCAGTCGGATTCGCACGGCCGCGCCAATTACATCGATGCCGAACTGGCGCTGGACAAGGACGGCACCTTCCTCGCGATGAAGCTGGACTGGATCGCCGACCTCGGCGCCTACCTGCATCCCGCAGGCCCGGTCAGCCCGATGCGCAATCCGGTGACCTGCCTGAACGGTGTCTACAAGACCCAGGCGCTGTTCGGCCGCTGGCGCGTGGCACTGACCAATACCGTGCCGGTGTCGGCCTACCGGGGTGCTGCGCGTCCTGAAATTGCCTATACGATCGAACGCCTGGTCGATGAATCGGCGGCGCAGATGAACATCGACCCGGCGGAAATCCGCCGGCGCAACTTCATCCCCAGCGATGCCTTCCCGTACAAAACGCCGACCGGCTCGGTCTACGACATCGCCGATTTTCCGGCGGTGCTGGAAAAGGCGCTGAAGCTGGCAGACGTCAAGGGTTTTGCCAGGCGCCGCACTGAATCGGAAAAACGCGGCCAGCTGCGCGGCCTGGGCATGTCCACGGTGATCGAGAATTCCGGCGCCGGCATGTTTCCCAAGGACGAAGTGCGGCTGGAGGTCAACAACGACGGCACGATCACCGCATACTCGGTATCGCATTCGCAGGGCCAGGGCCATGAAACCACGTTTGCGCAGATCATCGGCGACGGCCTCGGCATCCACGCCGAGCGCGTCAAGCTGCGCCAGGGCATAGGCGAGCAGGGCCTGATCGGCAACCATACCGGCGGCTCGCGCACCATCGTCGGCGCCGGCACGGTTTGCCACATCGCGGCGAAAAAACTGATCGAAGTGGCGACACCGCTGGCCGCGGAACAGCTGGGCGTCGAACCGTCGCAGGTGGCCTATGCCAAGGGCGAGTTCCAGTCGAAGGAGTCGACCAAAAAAATCACGCTGGGCGAACTGGCGGCGAAAAAGCCGCTGTCGGCCACCGGCGAAGGCAAATTCGGCTCGACCTTCCCCAACGGCTGCCATATCGCCGAAGTCGAAATCGATCCGCAGACCGGCGTGACCCAAGTCGTCTCTTATGTGACAGTCGACGACTGCGGCACGGTGATCAACCACACCATCGTCGAAGGCCAGATGCACGGCGCGGTGGCGCAGGGCTGGGGCCAGATTTTCGGCGAGAACATCGTTTACGACAAAGACACCGGCCAGCTGCTGACCGGCAGCTTCGCCGATTACCCGATGCCCAAGGCGGGCTGGATCAAGGACATCACCATCGCCGACCACACCACCTTCGGCACCATCAGCCCGCTGGGCGTGAAGGGCATGGGTGAATCCGGCTGCACGGCCTCGCTTGCCGCGCTGACCAACGCCGTGATGAACGCGCTGCGGCCGCTGGGCGTGCCGCCGCTGGACATGCCGCTGACCGCGCACAAGCTGTGGCAGGCGATCACGTCGGCCAAGAAAGGACACTGACCATGTTTGCATTCCAGTATCGCAAGGCCAAAACGCTGAAGGAAGCGGGCGAACTGCTGGCCAAGGATGACGAAGCCAAACCCCTGTCCGGCGGCATGACGCTGATCCCGACGCTGAAGGCGCGGCT
>JBFWOE010000001.1:0-76785 GCA_050250695.1 Burkholderiales bacterium | reverse complement strand
AGATGCACATGCCGGCGCGGTTCCTCGACCGCATTGCCACCCATTTCCTCGCCTTCGAGGGCGATGCGCAGGTGGTGTTTTTCAGCTGCAACTGCAGGAATACGAAGCCGACAAGAGGAAGCGCTTCGGCAAAGAAGGCGCCAAATCCAAACGCCTGCGTTTCAAGCCGTTGAGGACATAGTTTAAGCACTTGATTATAAAAATATTTTAAGGCGGAGCTGCCCGGCCGCCTTGGTGATGCCGTGGCTCCCGCGATCCGTGTTCAAGTAAGACCGACCCGGGGCCGTAATTCGTGTATCGGCCTACCGAGGGCGGCGCCTGCTGGCGCTGCGCTACATTGAACGCACTGTTAAAACCGCAATCCGGACTGAGCGATTTGCAACTCGACGAGGCGCTGCGCCTGCTGCGCCATGCCGGCCGCGGTGATGCATTCGCCAAAGGAGTGCATGACACGATGGGCCTGCAGGCGGTGATCGACGGCCTGTGCGAGCTGTCGTCGCGCGACGGGCTCACCGGTATCGCCAACCAGCGCCATTTCCAGCTGGTGCTGGAGCGCGAACTGGATCGGGTCACGCGCACCGGCGAGCCGCTGGCATTGCTGCTGTTCGATATTGATCACTTCAAGCAGGTCAACGACCGTTACGGCCACCCGGTAGGTGACATCGTGCTGAAGTCGGTGGCCTGGACGCTGGAGGCCGGCGTACGTCCGATGGACACCGTTGCGCGGTGTGGCGGAGAGGAGTGGGCGGTCATATTGCCCAGCAGCCTGGCGGCACATGCGCAGGGTACCGCGGAGCGGCTGCACCGCGAAATCGGAAACACGCCGATTTTTCTCGAGGACGGGACCCAGCTCGGGGTGACCGTCAGCTGCGGCGGCGCGGCGGTTGCGCCCTGGACCTCGGTTTCGCCAACCACGCTGATTACCGAGGCCGACCGCGCCCTTTATGCCGCCAAGCAGGCTGGACGCAACCGCGTGTGTTTTTCCCGCGCCGCGGATTCCATGGTTTCCTTGGATGAAAGGGCCGCGCTGCTCAATACCGAAGGGAGTATCGCATCATGAATCCGGCTGCGCATACCACGCATGTCGTGGCCATCACCAGCGGCAAGGGTGGCGTTGGCAAGACATTCGTGGCCGCCAACCTGGCCGCCGCATTGGCGCGATCCGGCGAGCGTGTGCTGGTGATGGATGCCGACCTCGGGCTGGCCAACCTTGATATCGTGCTCAACCTGAGGCCGAAAACGACGCTGCACGACGTGCTGATGGGTACCGGCAGGCTGGAGGACGTGATCATGCGCGCGCCCGGCGGTTTCTCGGTGTTGCCCGCGGGATCCGGACTGGCCGAGTATTCGAAGCTGACCGACGGACTGCGCGACCGTTTGCGGCGCGTGCTTGATGAACTCGGCGGCCGTTACGATTACCTGCTGATCGACACCGGTGCCGGCATCGCCGATGTGGTGCTCTACTCGGCCTCCCTGGCCGATGAAATCGTGGTAGTGGCGACGCCCGAGCCGACGTCACTGGCCGACGCCTATGCCACGATCAAGGTGCTCGCCGTGCATCATGACCGCAGCGTGGTGCAACTGGTGATGAACCAGGTGCGCACGCGGGGGGAAGGTGCAACCCTGAAGCGGCAGCTGCAGCAGGTCGTTGACCGGTTCCTGAAGACGGGCGATGCCGGCGGCGAGCCGGTCAGGCTGGTTTACCTGGGCGAGATTCCTTATGACGCGATCGTGCCGCAGGCGGTGCGTTCGCGCACTCTGGTGGTGGAATCGGCGCCGGGTTCCGAGGTCGGCCGGGCGTTTGTTGAAATCGCCGGACGGCTGACCCGGCGGCGGCTCGCCGCCGTCGAGTAAGGCACCGCCGGCAGTTCAGCCCCGCCCGGCGTAGGGCATGTTGGTTGCCATCACCATCAGGTGATAGATGTTGACGCCGGGCGGCTGGTTGGCCATGAACAGCACCGAGCGCGCGACATCCCTGACGTCGATCATCGGCTCCACCTTGATCGCGCCGTCGGCCTGCTTGACGCCCTTGGACATGCGCGCGGCGAGTTCGGTCATCGCATTGCCCACGTCCACCTGGCAGCAGGCAATGCCGTACTTGCGGCCGTCGAGCGACATGGTGCGCGTCAGTCCGCTGACGCCGTGTTTGGATGCGGTATAGGGCGCGGAATCGGGACGCGGCGCGTGCGCCGAGATCGAACCGTTGTTGATGATGCGCCCGCCCTGCGGATCCTGCGACTTCATCACGCGGAATGCCGCCTGGGCGCAGAGGAAGGAACCGGTGAGGTTGGTGTCGACCACCGCTTTCCATTTGTCGTACGGCAGATCCTCGAAGGGCACACCGGGCGCATTCTGGCCGGCGTTGTTGAACAGCACGTCGAGGCGCCCGAACTTCCTGATGGTCTGCTCGAACAGCGCGGCGACCGATTGCGGGTCGCTGACGTCGGCGCTGAGCGCCACGCCGCGTGCCTTGTTGGCGCCGGCCTCGGCCAGCGCTTCGTCAAGATTGGCCTGGCGCCGCCCGGTCAGCACCACGTTCCAGCCGTCTTCGAGGAAGGCGAGCGCGGTGGCTTTGCCGATGCCGCTGCCGGCGCCGGTGATCACAGCAGTCCTGGTTGTGCTCATGGTCGGATGTCCTTGTTGAAAGCGGTTATTTGGTCCACGAGTCACGCAGGGTGACCGTGCGGTTGAATACCGGTGTGCCGGGTCTGCTGTCCCTGCTGTCGGCGATGAAATAGCCGTGGCGCTCGAACTGGTAGCGGGTGCCTGGCGTGACCTCGCGCAGTGCCGGTTCCAGCTGCGCGGTGATGGTGCGTTGTGCGTCGCCGTTGAGGTCGAGCAGGAAATCGCGGCCGCCCGAACCGGGATGCGGTGCCCTGAACAGCCGGTCGTAGAGCCGGATTTCGGCGGCGCAGGCATGGCGCGCGCTGAGCCAGTGGATGTTGCCCTTGACCTTCACTGAATCGGCGCCGGGCGTGCCGGATCTGGTTTCGGGAAGGTAATTGCAGTGCACCGAAGTGATGTTACCTGCGGCATCCTTGTCGCAGCCAGTGCATTCGACCACGTAACCGTAGCGCAGGCGCACCTTGTTTCCGGGGAACAGGCGGAAATAACCCTTGGGCGGCGTTTCGCTGAAATCCTCGCGTTCGATCCACAGTTCGCGGTTCAGCGGCACCGCGCGTTTGCCCAGTTCCGGTTTCTGCGGATGGTTGGGTGCGTGGCAGTCTTCCTGCTGGCCGTCCGGGTAGTTGTCGATGACCAGCTTTACCGGGTCGAGCACCGCGATGCGGCGCTCGGCGATGTCGTTGAGGTGCTCGCGCATGCAGTCTTCGAGCACCGAGTAGTCGATCCACGAGTCTGCCTTGGACACGCCGATGCGTTCGGCGAACTTCCGGAAGCCTTCCGGCGTGTAACCGCGGCGCCGCGCGCCGGCCAGCGTCGGCATTCGCGGGTCATCCCAGCCGGAGACGTGTTTTTCCTCGACCAGCTGGATCAGCCGGCGTTTCGACAGTACGACGTTGGTCAGGTTGAGCCTTGCAAACTCGATTTGTTGCGGCAGAGGATTGTCGAGCAGGCCGCCTTCGGCGAGGCGCGCCAACAGCCAGTCGTAGAACGGGCGCTGATCCTCGAACTCCAGGGTGCAGATCGAATGGGTGATGCGTTCCAGTGCATCTTCAATCGGATGGGCGTAGGTGTACATCGGATAGATGCACCAGGCGTCGCCGGTGCGGTGGTGCGTAGCCCTGCGGATGCGGTAGATCGCCGGATCGCGCAGATTGATGTTGGGCGAGGCCATGTCGATTTTCGCGCGCAGGACCATTGCGCCGTCCGCGTGTTTGCCTGCCCTCATTTCGCGGAAGCGTGCCAGCGATTCCGCGGCGGGGCGCTCGCGCCAGGGGCCGGGTTTGCCCGGTTCGGTCAATGTGCCGCGATTGGCGCGGATTTCGTCGGCGCTCTGTTCGTCGACATAGGCATGGCCGGCGCCGATCAGGTATTCGGCGGCTTCGTACATGAAACCGAAGTAATCGCTGGCGAAATACTGGTGCGGTCCCCAGTTAAAACCCAGCCAGGACACCGCATCGCGGATGGCGTCGACATATTCCTGTTCTTCCTTTTCCGGGTTGGTGTCATCGAAGCGCAGGTGGCAGGCGCCGCCGTAATGCAGGGCGAGGCCGAAATTGAGGCAGATCGACTTGGCGTGGCCGAGATGCAGGTAGCCGTTGGGCTCAGGCGGGAAGCGCGTGCGGATTTTCGCCGGGTCGGTGGCGCTGCCACGGTGGCTTGCCGCAGCGCCCGGTTTGCCGCCCCAGCCGCGGCCGGAGTACTTGTTCGCGGCGAGGTCGGCGTCGATGTGGGTGCGGATGAAATTGGAGGTGGATGCCGCGGCGGGTGCGGTGCCGGGCTTCGCGGGTTTGGACATCGGGATGGTTGCGAGTGGCGGAAAAGCCGCCATTCTAACCCGCGATGGCTGCGCTTCAGCGCCGGCCGAGGAGCCGCGTCGGCAATGCGCGCTCGATGGCGCGGCGGCCGTTGCGGGAGAGCTGCCAGCCGCGCGCCGGCTTATGGTCGGCCACCACGCGGGCCAGGCGGTTGCCGATGAAATGCAGCGCCACGCCGTCGTCCGCGGCGTATCCGTCGGCGATCTTGCCCCGCGCGACCAGCCTGCGGTAGGTCGGGCGGCGCAGCGGTTCGCTGTCGTAGTGCGGGCAGTTGCTGCCGGGCAGGAAACCCAGGCAGTCGAGCACGGTCAGCGGACCGGCGACGGAATCGGTGATGCCCTGTTCGAACCAGCAGATCGAACCGGCGCTCCAGCCGCCGAGCACGATGCCGCTCTCCCATGCCGCGCGCAGGTGGATGTCCAGTCCCCAGTCGCGCCACACTGCGAGCATGCTGCGGGTATTGCCGCCGCCGACAAAAATCGCGTCCTGTTCCATCACGAAACCGGCGAGGTCGCGCGGAGTGCGCGCAAACAGGGGCAGGTGCACGGGCAGGCAGTTGAAGCGGCTCATGCCGGCATAGAAGCGCAGACGGCCGGAGTCGGCGTCGCCATGCGCGGTGCCGATGAAACAAACCCGGGGTTTGCGTTTGTGCGTCTGCTTCAGGAAGTAGTCGATCAGCAGCAGGTTGTCGTGTTCAATCGGCAAGGCGGCGCCGCCGATTGCAATGATCTGGCGTCTGGTTGCGGCCATGACCATACCTTACTTCGGCAGCCGTCCGTGAATGGCCGCCAGCAGTGTGTCGAAGGAGAACGGCTTGGTGATGTAATCGTCGGCGCCCAGCTCGAAGCCGAACTTGCGGTCATAAACCTTCGTGCTGGCGGTCAGGAAGATGAACGGGATGTGGCTGGTGGTGACGTTTTCGCGCAGGGTGAACAACGTGCCGAAGCCGTCCATCTGCGGCATCGCGATGTCGCAGACGATGAGGTCCGGCATTTCCTTCAGTGCGACCTCCACGCCGTCTTCGCCGTTGGCGGCGACAAAGACGTCGAACTGTTCGGCCAGCAAAAAGCGCACGATGCTGGCGCGCAGGTCCGCTTCGTCCTCGATGACCAGTATTTTTCTGCTCATGACTGCTCCCCTTCCGGTTTGCCTTTTCTTCGTTGCAACACGCTGTCTATCGCGGCCAGTACTTCAGCGATGCGTACCGGCTTGACCAGGTACTCGTCGGCGCCGCGCGCGATGGCCTGTTCGCGTTCGCTGCGGTTGGCGCTGGCGGTCAGGAAAATGAAAGGCAGCGCTTTTGTCGCAGGACTTGCGCGCAGCGCGGCCAGCACGGCATAGCCGTCCATGCCCGGCATCAGGATGTCGCACAGCACCAGGTCGGGCTGCCGCGCATGCGCGGCAGCCACGCCTTCTTCCCCGTTGGCGGTTTCGAGGACCGTGTATCCCTCAAGCTGCAGCAATTGGCGCAGGTTGGCACGGATCGGTGTTTCGTCTTCGATGATCAGCAGGGTGGCCATGTCAGTGTTTTCCGAGCGGCAGGGTGATGATGAATCGTGTACCGCGGCCGACATTGCTCTCGAAGGCAATGTCGCCGCCGTGCAGGTCAATGGATTTCTTGACGATGGCCAGACCGAGGCCGGTGCCGGAAATGTTGCCGACGTTGGCGGCGCGGTGAAAGGCGTCGAACATGCGGGCGTGATCCTCTTTGGGTATGCCGATACCCTGGTCGGCGATTTCGAAAACGGCCTTCCCGGCGTCCAGGCTTGCACGAAAATCGACGCGGCCGCCGCGGGGGGAATATTTCAGCGCGTTGAGCAGAAGATTGCCCAATGCATGGCGCAGCAGTTTCTCGTCAAGCGCGGCCTCGGGTGATTCGCCTTGGAACACGAATTCCAGGTGATGCTCCGGACCGGCGTGGACACGCGCTTCTTCCACCAGCGACCTGCACAGGGCGGGCAGATCGATGCGTGCCGGACTGAAATCCATGGCATGGGTTTCGGCCTGGCCTATGGTGAGCACGTTGTCGAGCATCCGCGCCATGCGTTCGACACCGGAGCCGATGCGGCCGAAGATTTCGTGGCGCTCGGCAGCGCTGAGACGTTCGTGATGGCGGTCCAGCAGCTCGGCGGACGACAGGATGGTGGCAAGCGGGGTGCGGAATTCGTGCGAAGTCATCGCGACAAATCGCGACTTGAGCTCATTGAGCTCACGCTCCTTGTCCAGCGCGCGGCGGATTTCCTCAACGGCGCGCCGCCGTTCGGTGATGTCAATGTTGGTCCATATGGTTCCCTTGGACAGGTTGGAAGGGTCCACGGCGATACCGTGGAGATGCACCCAGATCAACGAACCGTCCTTGCGCCGCATCTGTTGCTCGGCTTCGAACGGTTTGCCCGACGCGAGAACCGGATAGGCATTTGCTCCGAACGCTTCGTAACTGGCCGTGTCTGGAAAGTGGACCAGCGACTTCTGGTCGATCAGTTCCTCGCGACGGTATCCGAGCATCCGTGCATAGGTCTCGTTGACCCAGGTCAGGTGGCGGTCAACGGCAAACGTGATGCCCACCAGCGCGCTCTGCAGCAGCGCTTCGCGTTCGGCGAGGTTGCGCTGCAGGGATTGCTGCAGCTTCTTGTTTTCGGAGATGTCAGTGAGGAAGTTGAGCGTGGCCGGCCGGCCTTCCCAATCCAGAGATACGGCGTTGATGTTGAGCCAGCGCACCGTTCCCTGCTTGTCGACGATGCGGAAGTCGTAGCTGGACTCGGCCGTTTCACCGCGCATGCGCTTCATGTAATTGGCGCCCACCAGGGCCTTGTCTTCGTCGTATACGAAATCAAGGAACGACTTGGCGTGCAGTTCTTCCGGCGAATAGCCGGACAGTCTCGAAGTCTGCGGGTTGGCGTAGCGGATCCTGCCGTCCTGCGCGATCACGATGGCTTCATTGGCGTTTTCTATAACGTGCCGGTATTTTTCTTCGGACCGGGCCAGTTCCTCGTTCAATTCGTGGCGGCGCGCAGCCTCCAGCGTCAGCGAGATCATCGTCGCCATCGATGAGCCGAAATCCACCTCTTCGGGCGTCCATTCCCGGGCTGCGCCGACATGCTCGTGACAGATCACGCCGACCACCTGGCCGCGCAGCCAGACCGGCGCATCGAGCATGGAGGTGATGCCCCTGGGGATCAGGTAATCCCGGGTGAATTCGGCGGTGGCATCATGGGTCTGCGCGTCGGGAGCGACGACCGGCCTGTTTTCTATGATCGCGGTGAAGTAGCGGGGGAAACGGGTGGCGTCCAGGCGCGTGCCGGCAAATTCCGTGTCGAGGCCGTCGCGGGACAATGCAAAGAGCATCTCGCACTCGATCGCCGTGCGGTCGTTGGCGAGTCGCCAGTAACTGACGCGTTCCACGCCCATGGTGCGGGCACTGGCACCGAGTATGGCCTGCAGGGCGACCGCGCGGTTGCTCTTGTCGAGTGCGGCAAGTTCCAGCAGGACGTTGCGGTTGCGGCGCAGCAGTTCGGTGCGCTTGAGCAGCGCGTGCTCGAGGTCACGCTTCAGGTCGCGGATTTCGTCATCTGCGCGTTTGGCCTCGGTAATGTCGGAAAAACTGAGGACCGCGTATTTCCCGCCTTGGTATGAAAGCGGACGGAAGCTGACCAGTGCGTCGAACAGCATGCCGTCCTTGCGGCGGATTTTCCAGTGATCCGGAATGTGTGCCGAGTCGGCCAGTACCGCCGGCAGGAAACGTTCGGCCCGGGCAGCGATTTCCTCGGGGGCCGCCACGGTCCAGGGACGGCCGATGAGTTCGTCGGTGCTGAAACCCGTCATGGAGCAGAACGCCGGATTGACCATCACGAAGCATCCGCCGGCGTCGACCACGCAGACTCCGGCGCGCAATGCGTCGAATGCGGCGCGCAACAAGCCGTCGTGATCGGATATCGTCCGGGAATTGCCGCCGGGAAGCTGTGCCGGTTTGTCCATGCCGTGGCAGGCGCTGCAGTTTTGTTTGCAACCGTTGCCGGTGCACCGGACGGACGGTCTGGTTTTTCGGTGCTAACCCTGAAAGGGCTATCTTAGCGCTGTTGGGCTATCCTATGGGACTGCGATGAATACCACGGCTTTCCAGGCATTACGCGCCCTGTCCGACGGCGCGTTTCATTCCGGCGAGGATATTGCGCGGACGCTTGGTGTGACGCGCAGCGCGGTATGGTACGGCATGCGCGACATCGCCGGCGCCGGTTTCGAGTTCGAAAGCGTCCGCGGCCGCGGCTACCGGCTGAAACAGCCGGTATCGCTGCTGGATCCGCAGCGCACCGCGCGCGCGCTGGGCGGCATGGCGGACCGGGTCACGCTGGAGATCCGCGATACGCTGGATTCAACCAATACGCAGCTGCTGCAAAGGGCGGCACACAATGCGCCCGGGGGGCTGGTGATCGCGGTGGAAGCACAGACCGCCGGACGCGGGCGCCGTGGCCGGGCATGGCATTCCGGCATCGGCAGTACGCTGACCTTTTCGCTGCTGTGGCGGTTCAGCCAGGGCGCGCGCGAACTTGCCGGATTGAGTCTTGCCGCCGGCGTCGCGCTGGCGCGCGCACTGCGCGCTGCGGGGGCTGGCGACGCGCAGTTGAAGTGGCCCAACGACGTCGTATTCCACGGCGCCAAGCTGGCGGGCATCCTGATCGAAATGCAGGGCGACGTGCTGGGGCCCAGCGCCGCCGTGATCGGCATCGGCGTCAACGTGCGTGCCGATCCACGCGTGTCGGCGGCGGTTGACCAGCCGGTGGCGGAACTCGAGACTGCCGCCGGGGCCGTGGTCGACCGCAGCGTGCTGCTGGCACAGTTGCTGAAGGAGCTGGTCGCGGTGCTGGACGTGTTTGCCGCTCAGGGGTTCATTGCACTGCGTGCCGAGTGGCAGCAACTGCATGCGCAGCAGGACCGCAGGGTGCGGCTGGTGTTGCCCGACGGACGTACGCAGGTCGGTACGGCGCGCGGCGTGGCAGAAGACGGGGCGCTGCTGCTCGAGACGGCTGCGGGCATCACCCGCCACCACAGCGGTGAAATCAGCCTGCGCGATGACGGAGCTGGCCTGTGAAAGTGCTCGCAATCGACATCGGCAATACCCGCATCAAGTGGGGATTCAGCGAGCGCGGGAGCTGGCTGCGCCAGGGCTGGCTGCCGACAGTGCGGGCGGCGGAACTGGCGGCTGAATTTACCGCCCTGCCGGCGCCGGAGCGCATCGTCATTTCCAATGTGGCGGGCGCCGCGGCGCAGCAGCAGGTCGCGGCCGCGGTGGACGGGCTTGCCGGCGCTGCGCAGTGGATCACCAGCGCTGCGGCGCAGTGCGGCGTGACCAGCGGTTATGCCGATCCGGCCACGCTGGGCAGCGACCGCTGGGCGGCGCTGATTGGCGCCTGGCACCTGACGGGGCAGGCCTGCGTGGTGGTCAACGTCGGCACCACGATGACGGTCGATGCGCTCAGTGCCGAAGGGGCGTTTCTCGGCGGTTTCATCGTTCCCGGTTTCGAACTGATGCGCGGTGCGTTGGCCCGCGATACCGCCAACCTCGCAGCTCGGGAAGGCGGTTTCAGTTATTTTCCCGACAACACGGGAGATGCGATTGCCAGCGGCGCGATCAATGCCCTGGCCGGGGCTGTAGAGCGCATGCGGGGCTACCTCGCGGAGACCGCGGGCGCCGTGCCGCAGGTGGTACTCTCGGGCGGTGGCGCCGCGCTGATCGAGGGCCGCATCGGCGGGCGCATGACGGTCGTCGACAATCTGGTACTGGAAGGTCTGCTGCAGGTTGCGCTGCAGGCCGGGACATGAGTCGCTGATGAGAATTTTTTTCCTGCTGCTGGTGCTGGCAAATACCGGTTTTTTCGCCTATCACCATTTTCTTGCCGCTGACGATGAGGCCGCCCGGCAGATTGCGGCACTGCAGATCAACCCCGAGAAAATTCGGCCGGTTTCGGTCGCAACGGTATCCGCGGTGACGGCCGCGGCACCGCAACTCTCGGCCTGCGCGGAGTGGGGTCCCTTCGCCGGCCCCGATATCGCGCGCGCGGCTGCCGCGCTGGCCTCGCTGGCGCTGCCGGATCAGGCGACGCAGCGCCGCGTTTCCGACGTCGATGGTTACTGGGTGCACATGCCGCCGCAGAAAACCAGGGCCGATGTCGACCGCAAAGTCGGCGAACTCAAGGCGCTGGGCATCACCGAGTTTTTCGTGGTGGCGGAAGCGGGGCAGTGGCGCAACGCTATATCGCTGGGGCTGTTCAAGAGCGAAGCGGCGGCTGAAGCCGAACTGGAGCGTCTGCGCGACCGCGGCGTGCGTTCCGCGCTGGTCACCCGCCGGGAAAAATTTCTCCGCCAGGCGGTTTTTTTCGTGCGCGAGCCCGATGCCTCAACCATCGCGAGGCTGACCGAACTGAATCGTGATTTTACCGCGGCGGAAATCAGGGCCGGCAGCTGTCCGGCAGCCCCAGGCCAGAAAGTACAATAAAAACAAATAGTTGCATAAACACCGCGCAAATGTGAGTGTTTACTCAGCGGGTCGTTGCGGCGCGCACCCGGCTCAGCAGCTCGGTCGTCGAGCGTTGATGGGCAAAGGCGATGGCATGCACCGTGCCGCCCCAGCCGCGCACTTCCCGCGCGCCGACGATGGTCTCCGGTGCCCAGTCGCCGCCCTTGGCCAGGATGTCGGGTTTCAGCGCGAGGATCAGTTCGAGAGGGGTGTCGGCCTCGAACCATGTGACCGCGTCGACCGCGCGCAGCGCCGCGATCACCGCGACGCGATCGGCCAGCGTATTGACCGGTCGGTCGGCGCCCTTGCCCAGGCGTTTCGCCGAGGCATCGCTGTTCAGCGCGACCACCAGGCTGGCGCCGAGCTCGCGGGCCTGCGCAAGATAGGTGACATGGCCACGGTGCAGGATGTCGAAAACGCCGTTGGTGAACACCAGCGGCCGCGGCAGGCGCGCCACTTGTGCCTCGATGTCCGCGGGCGAGCAGATGCGCTGTTCGAATTCGGGAGGGCCGTTCATCAGGTCGCAGTCTACGCGGGCGCGCAGGCTGCGACAAACGTCCCGGGTCAGCCTGCCGCAAGCATCTTGCGGAAGCGGTTGAGTTCCTTCACCGATGTGAATGTTTGCCCGAACAGCAGCGACAGGTTGTTGAGGATCACGTTAACGACTTTCTGTTCCCAGTCGCGATCGAAGCGGATCTGTTCGTCCAGCCAGCGCTCCAGCCATGCCGGATCGGGCAACCGGCTCTGCACCGTGTCGTTCGGAAACAGGGTCTTGTTGACGTGCAGGTTGGTCGGATGCAGCGGTTTGCCGCTGCGTGCGGAACTGGCCATCAGCACGCCGACCTTGGCAAAAGCCGCACGCGCGGACTCGCCGAAGGTGTTCAGGGCGCGTTTCATGTACTGCAGATAGGCCCCGCCGTGCCGCGCCTCGTCGCGCGCGATCAGGTTGTAGATGTGGCGGATCACCGGTTCGGTGTGCCATTGCATTGCGCAGCGGTACCAGTGGTTGAGGCGGATTTCCCCGCAGAAATGCAGCATCAGCGTTTCCAGCGGCGGCGCCGGATCGAAGGTGAAGCGCACCGCGTGCAGTTCCTCCGGGGTCGGCGCAAGGTCGGGGCGGAAACGGCGCAGGTAATCGATCAGCACCAGCGAGTGTTTCTGCTCTTCGTAGAACCACACCGACATGAATGCCGAGAAGTCACTGTCGTGCTGGTTGTCGCGGAGGAACATTTCGGTTGCCGGCAGCGCCGCCCACTCGGTGATGGCGTTCATCTTGATGGTCAGCGCCTGCTCGTCGGAGAGCAGCGATCCGTCAAAGGTTTCCCACGGCACGTCATCGGCCATGTTCCAGCGGATCTGTTCCAGCGACTTGAAAATCTCCGGGTACAGCATGCGGCTGGTGGTGACGAACTCGGTATAGGGCTGCATCGGGCGCTCCGTGTGCCGCATCAGCGGCAGGAGCCGCATTATGGTGATGCAATTGTTGCCGGAGTTTTACCTGCAGCGCGGGAGACGCCGATTTTGGTGATTGCGCCCACAAACAACGAAGGGCGCCGCAGCGCCCTTCATATCTTATTGATTATAAAAGATTTTAGTCGAGGTATTCGAATACCCGGACGACCTTGCGCACGCCACCTGTAGTGCGCGCAATTTCGGTGGCATCCGCTGCTTCCTGGCGCTTGACCATGCCAAGCAGGTAGACGACGCCGTTTTCGGTGACGACCTTGACATGCAGCGGGCTGAATTTTCCGGCATCGACGAAACGCGCCTTGACCTTGGAGGTCAGCACCGCATCGTTCGTGCGCGCCTGCAGCGACGCGTTGCCCGATACCTGCAGTTCATTGAATACGCTGCGCACGTTCTCGACCGCGCGGGCAATCTTCTCCGCATCGGCTTTTGCCGCTTCGCTGGGCACTTCCCCGCTCAGCAGCACAGCGCGGTTGTAGCTGGTGACGTTGATGTGTGCATCCTTCACCTTTGCCTCGATACGGTTTGCCGCCTTGAGTTCTATGCCCTGGTCTTCGGTGATCGCGCCGACCGTGCGACGGTCCTCGGAGAGCATCACGCCGGTGGCCGCGGCACCGCCGATGGCGACTGCGGCGCATCCCGAGATGAAAGGCAGCAGGACGATGCATCCGTACGCAAAGAGTTTCCGCATTTACTCGACTCCCAGAAGTAGACAATCAATACCGTCGCACAGGCAGTGCAGGCTCAGCAGATGCACTTCCTGGATGCGTGCGGTGCTCGTGGCCGGGACGCAGACATGCACATCGTCCGGCCTCAGTATCTCGCCCATCTTGCCGCCGTTGCGGCCGGTCAAAGCGACCACCCGCATGTCGCATTCGTGGGCAGCCGTGATCGCGGCGACGACATTGGGTGAATTGCCGCTGGTGGAGATGGCCAGCAGCACATCGCCGGCATGTCCCAGCGCGCGGACCTGTTTCGAGAAAACCTGCGTGTAATCGTAATCATTGGCGATCGAGGTGAGCGTTGAACTGTCCGTGGTCAGCGCCATTGCGGCCAGTCCCGGACGTTCGACCTCGAAGCGGTTGAGCAGTTCCGCGGAAAAATGCTGCGCGTCCGCTGCCGAGCCGCCGTTGCCGCAGGCCAGTATCTTGCCGTCGGCCTGCAGGCAGCTCACCATGCATTGCACGCCGGCGGCGATCGGCGCGGCAAGGGCGTCCATGCTCTGCAGCTTGAGATGGGCGCTTTCGGAGAAATTTTCGCAGATGCGGCTGATCAGATCCATGGTCCGCGTATTGTACTCTCAACGCATTGCCGGTTTGTTAATCGCCGAATGCATTGCGGATCCATTCGATGCGTGGTGCGTCGCCGGTCAGCAACACCGCGTCGAACCGGCATGGCGGCTGCTGCCGCAAACCCGCAAGGTAATGGCGGGCAGTTTTCAGCAGCTTTTCACGCTTGCTTGCGGTGATGCTTGCGGCTGCACCGCCGAAGGACGAATCCGCACGGCTGCGCACTTCCACGAACACCAGGGTATCCCCGTCGCGGGCAATCAGATCGATTTCACCGAAACGGCAGTTGTAGTTGCGGGCGGTGATCGTCAGCCCCCGAGCGCACAGGAACTCGGCTGCCAGCATTTCGGCCCGCTCACCGCGCGGATTCACGTTTCCCCGGTTCCGCCAGCCGCGGTCGTCCGTCGACGTAACGCCCTGCCGGCAGCTCACGCAGGATGCGACCGTCGGGTGCCAGCGACAGCTGTCCGGTGACCCCGTCAAGCCGGATGTCCCGGGCCCCGGTGAGCAGCAACTGGGCGACGCGCCAGGCGTCTATGCCCAGCGCGTAGAGACGCTCGAGATCGGCCGGGCGGGCGGTTCCACGTGGGTAAATCATCACGGCGGCATGATTGGGTTCGAGCAGCCACGGCATGTCGACGAAAGTGACGCCGGCAAGGTCGAATCCGGCCAACGGCCCGGGATCGCCCACGTGCACGCTGGAAGTGGCGTAGATCGGGTTGGCGCCAAGGTAGGCGCGGGCGGTGCGCGCCTCAGCGTAGTCCAGCGCCAGAAAATACATGTCGGCATCGCCGTTCGCGAGCGCCTTCAGCCTGGCGGCATCGGCAGTGAAAGCCGGTTCGGCGATGATTTTCCCGCCCAGCCGCGTGAATTCGGCGCTGAATGCCGCGCGCATGCGCCGTTGCACCGCGCCGCTGCCGGCAACGATGACTGCATTGCGCCAGCCATCGCGCCAGGCCAGCTGCGCAAGCTGCTGCGCCTCGGTTTCCACCTGCAGGCCCAGCATGTAGAGGTTGCCCGGCGAACGGCCGGTGCTGTCCGGAACGTTGAGTGCGAGCGTGGGTACGGGCACCGGTTCGCCGAAAGCGAGCGCAGTCACAGCATCGCGTGTAAGCGGTCCCACCACCACCTGCGCCCCGGCTGCCACCGCCGTGCGATATCCCTCAATCACGTTGGCCACGTCTTCGGATACGGCATACTCGCGCACCGGCAGCAGGTGGCGGTCGCGGGTCTTGGCTGCGAGAAAACCATCGCGCAGTGCCGAGGCATGCCTGCCGAAGAGTTTGGAGCCGGTCGGCAGCAGCAGCGCGATATGCGGCGTCTGCGCGATGCCCGCAACCCCGGATGCGCCGGCCTCGCTGGCCATGGCGGCGGGGGCTCCGTATAGTAGCCACGGCAGCGCAGCCACAACGGCAAAACGCGACAGGCGATGGATCATTTGGCAAATCCGATGGAGGAACTCGGGACAAAAGGCACGATCGGTGCGCAGAAGGCGACATTATATGTAGTCGCCACGCCGATCGGGAACCTGTCGGATATCACCTTGCGTGCGCTGGAGGTGCTGAAGACCGTTGATGTCATCGCGGCCGAAGATACCCGGGTCACGGGCAGGCTGCTCAATCGCCACGGCATATCGGCCAAACTCATCGCCGTGCACGAACACAACGAGCGCAGGGCCGCCGAGCGGGTGGGCGGTTTGCTGGCGGAGGGCAAATCGGTGGCGCTGGTCAGCGACGCGGGCACGCCGGGCATCGCCGATCCCGGCGCGCAGCTTGCCGCAGCCGTGCGTGAGGCGGGTTACAGGGTGATACCTGTGCCGGGTCCGAACGCGGCCGCCGTGGCCCTGTCGGCCAGCGGATTCGACGCCAGCCGCTACCTGTTTTGCGGATTCCTGCCCGCGCGCGCTGCTGAACGCCGCCGTGCCCTGGCCGGGCTTGCGGAGCAGACTGCGCCGCTGGTTTTTTATGAGGCTCCGCATCGTGTGGCGGACAGCGTTGCCGATATCTGCGCAGCATTCGGCGGCGACCGCCTGATCGTGATCGCGCGCGAACTGACCAAGATCCACGAGTCCGTGCACCGTTGCCGGCTCGGTGACGCGGCACAGTGGTTGCTGGACGACGACAACCGCAGGCGCGGCGAATTCGTGCTGGTCGTGGAAGGTGCGCCCGCATCGGCGCGCGTGAACGGACCCGACGCCGGAGCCGTGCTGAAAACGCTGCTCGGGGAATTGCCGCTGAAGCAGGCGGTGGCTCTCGCCGTAAAACTGACCGGCGGCAACCGCAACGACATCTACCGGATGGCGCTCGAACTGAAGGCGCGCTCTTGAGCCCCGCGCGCAGCGTTTTACTGTTGGCCGCACAGCGATTACCATTCACCGCGCCAGCCATGACATTCCGCAGCCCATGAATTCCATCACCATCACCCGCCCCGATGACTGGCACCTGCATCTGCGCGACGGTGCGGCGATGCGCGACGTTCTGCAGCATACCGCCGCGCGTTTCGCGCGCGCCATCGTCATGCCCAACCTGAAACCGCCGGTGACGACGACGGAGATGGCGGCCGCCTATCGCGAGCGCATACGGGCCGCCCTGCCTCCCGGCAGCCGGTTCGAGCCGCTGATGACGCTGTACCTGACCGACAACACCCGGCCCGACGAAATCGACAAGGCCAGGCGCAGCGGCATCGTGCATGCGGTCAAGTATTACCCGGCAGGCGCCACAACCAATTCCGATGCGGGCGTGACCGCGATTGAAAAATGCCATGCAACGCTTGCGGCGATGGAGCAGGCCGGCATACCGCTGCTGGTGCATGGAGAGGTCACCGACCCCGGGGTGGACGTGTTCGACCGCGAACGCGTATTCATCGAGCGCATACTTGAGCCCCTGGTGGAACGGTATCGCGGACTCCGCGTGGTGATGGAGCACATCACCACGCGCGAGGCCGCGGCTTTTGTCGCTGCCGCTCCGGAACGCGTCGCGGCGACACTGACCCCGCAGCACCTGCTGTTCAACCGCAACGCGTTGTTCGCGGGCGGCATGCGACCGCATAACTTCTGCCTGCCGGTCCTCAAGCGGGAAATTCACCGCCAGGCGCTGGTGTCAGCGGCAATCAGCGGCAATCCGAAATTTTTCCTCGGTACCGACAGCGCCCCGCATGCGCGCCATACCAAGGAAACCGATTGCGGCTGCGCAGGCGCCTACACCGCCATTGCCGGCATCGAACTCTATGCCGAGGTGTTTGCCGCAGCCAGTGCGCTGGACCGGCTTGAAGGGTTTGCCGGACACTTCGGCGCCGATTTTTACGGATTGCCGCGGAACGCGGAGAAAATCACCCTGGTGCGCGAATCGTGGGACATGCCGTCGAGTGTGCCCTTCGGCGCAGATATGCTGGTGCCGCTGCGTGCGGGTACCGCTGTCGAATGGAGGATCGCCGGCTCTTGACCGTGAACGGACCGCGGCGCTCCGCATCCGACGCTTCTCCGCCGTTGCCCGCGGATGATCCCTGGCATTACCGCCGGCTCAACCTGCCGCGCGGGGACCTGTGGTTGTTCACCTACGGTTCGCTGATGTGGGATCCGGGTTTCCGCTTTGCCGAAGGTTTGCCGGCGCTGCTGCGCGGGTATCACCGTTCGTTCTGCATTTACTCGAGCCGTTATCGCGGCACGGTGGCCAAGCCCGGGCTGGTGCTGGGACTGGATCGCGGCGGCGCGTGCCGGGGCATCGCCTACCGCATTGCGGCGGATGAGGTGCCGCGGGCGCTGGAGACGCTGTGGCTGCGCGAAATGCGCCGGCGGGTTTACGTGCCGCGGCTGCTGCCGGTGGTCACCGGTTCGCGCCGGCGCATGGCGCTGACGTTTCTTGCCAATCGCGGGCACGCAGGTTATGCGGGCAGGCTGGCCCTCGAGGATTGCGCTGCGATTATTTCCGACTGTTGCGGCGAACGCGGGCCGAACGTCGATTACCTGGTGAATACGCTGCGCCATCTCGATGCCCTCGGCGTGCACGACCATCATCTGCATCGCCTGTTCGCGGCGGTACGTGCCCGGTATGCCTGAACGCGGCGCTTCGTGGCGCGTGTTACCATCCGCCGCGAAGCTGGCCAGGCAGCCGCTGTGTGTGGACCAAACCGGGCGGGGCAACCTGTCCGTGCCATGCGCAGAGGAAAGTCCGGGCTCCACAGGGTAGGGTGACGGGTAACGCCCGTCCGCCGTGAGGCGAGGAACAGGGCCACAGAGACGAGTCCGCTGGGCCGGGCCGGACTTGCCGCCGCAAGGCGGCAAAGTTCACCAAAAAGGGTTGTGAGAACGGAAACGTGCTTGCTGCCCTGGCCCGGTCAGCGGGGTGAAACGCGGTAACCTCCACCCGGAGCAACACCGAATAGGCAAGCGATGACGCGTCCCGCCGAGCTTGCGGGTAGGTGGCTTGAGCCGTACAGCAATGTGCGGCCCAGAGGAATGGCTGTCCACGACAGAACCCGGCTTACCGGCCAGCTTCACCTTCTATTGGCGATTCATTGCGCTGTCTCAGGGCGACGACAGTCGCCGCAAGCCGTAATTGCCTGATTTTTAAGCACATTTACTTAATGCGCTACATTCAGTACGCGCAATATCCCTTTGTTTTAATTGGTTTATTTCTTTCACAAAAAATGATAAAAACGCTTGTCAACAAGTTAGCGTAAGTCGTTGTCGTAAAAAAGGAAATTGGCAATTCGACCCTTGACCGCACATGCCCTATTATTTATAGTGGGATGAAGTGGTAAAAAGTGGGAGAAATGCCTGCCAATGGCGGCAGTGCCGGACTCCCGCACAGCAACGGGAGATCGCGTGTTTCGGGGCGTCGCACAACTCAATCTCGACAGCAAGGGCAGGCTCGCGGTACCGGCGCGCCATCGCGATGCGCTGTTCGAGCGCTGTGCCGGTCATCTGGTGATCACCGCCGATGCCGACCGCTGCCTGTTGATCTACCCGCTGCCCGACTGGGAACTCATCCAGCAGAAACTCGAAGGTCTGTCGAATCTGGATCCGCGCGTGCGCGAACTGCAGCGGCGGCTGATTGGTTTTGCCGTCGATGTCGACATGGACGGTGCGGGCCGGGTACTGGTCTCGCCGGAGCTGCGGCGTTTCGCGCAACTCGAGAAAAGCGTGGTGCTCGTCGGACAGGGACGCAAATTCGAACTCTGGAACGACGAACGGTGGGCGCAGCTGATCGACAGTGCCGGCGGATTCGGTGCCGGAGGATTGCCGCTCGAACTGGAGGACTTCTCTTTGTGACCGGTGGCGGCCATGCCGCGGTACTCGCGGAGGAAGCGCTGGAAGCACTGAACGTACGCAGTGACGGAATTTATGTCGATGGCACGTTTGGCAGGGGCGGACACAGCCGGTTGATTCTGGGACGGCTGGGTGAAGGAGGGCGGCTGATTGCACTTGATCGCGATCCTGACGCTGTGCAGGCGGGACGCGCGGTGACAAACCCGCGGTTCACGGTGCTGCGCAGCCCGTTCAGCCGCATGGCCGAAGCGGTTCGTGCGCAGGGGGTTACGGAAGTGGACGGGGTGCTGCTCGACCTCGGTGTGTCGTCGCCGCAGCTTGACGACAGTCGTCGCGGATTCAGCTTCCGCCACGACGCGCCGCTCGACATGCGCATGGACCCGGATCAGGGCATCAGCGCCGCGGAGTGGATTGCCGTGGCGGACGAGGCGGACATCAGGGAGGTCATCAGGGACTATGGCGAAGAACGGTTTGCTAAACAGATTGCAGCAGCGATTGTTGCGGCTAGGGCGCGGGGACCTGTTGACACCACACGAAAACTTGCCGCGCTCGTGGCAGAAGCCGTTCCCACGCGCGAACCACGCCAGGATCCGGCGACGCGCACGTTTCAGGCTTTACGGATTCACGTCAATCAGGAGCTTGAGGAGCTATCGGTAGTGCTGCCGCAGTGCATGGCCCTGCTGAGGGAAGGCGGACGCCTGGTCGTGATCAGTTTTCATTCGCTGGAGGACCGCATCGTCAAACGGTTCATGCGGGCACAGACGCGGATTGATGCCCTGCCCGCGCGCCTGCCGGTAAGGGCACGCGATCTGCCGCAGCCGCGCCTGCGCCTGATCGGTCGCGCGCAGCGGCCATCTGCAGCGGAGGTCGCGGCAAATCCCCGTGCCCGCAGCGCGATCATGCGCGCTGCCGAACGCACCGCGGCCCCGCTGTCATGACGAACAGGATCACCTTCATCCTGCTGGTCATGTTGGTCGCATGCGCGCTGGCCGTGGTTGCTTCCCAGCACAAGGCGCGGAAGCTTTACGTGGAACTGCAGCAGGAACAGGCTACAGCCAAGCAGCTGGATGTCGAGTGGGGACAATTGCAGCTCGAGCAGGGGACGTGGGCCACACACGGACGCATCGAACGCATGGCCACGCGCGAACTCAACATGCGATTGCCGCCTGCCGGGCGGGTCGAGATGGTGACCTTGCCGCGCATGGAGGCCGTGCAGTGAAACCGCATGCCCCGCGCAATGCCGCACCGGGACTGCCGCGCTGGCGCGCCAACCTGCTGCTGCTGCTGATCGCTGCCTGGTTCATCGGTCTTGCCGGACGTGCCCTGTGGCTGCAGGCGATGAACAACGACTTCCTGCAGCGCAAAGGGGAGTCGAGGTATTCGCGGGTCATCGAAATCGGCGCCAGCCGCGGCATGATCGTCGATCGCAACAACGAACCGCTGGCGATTTCGACACCGGTGGAATCGGTTGCGGCCAGTCCCGCGGATGTCGAGGTCGATCCTGGCGAGCTGCGCAAACTGGCGAATCTGCTGGGCGTCAGCGTCGCTGATCTGCAAACGCGGCTTTCCGACACCCGACGCGAGTTCGTTTACCTGAAGCGCCAGTTGCCTCCCGACCAGGCCGAGCGGGTGGTGCAACTGGGCATACCCGGGGTGTTCCTGCAGCGCGAACACCGGCGCTATTACCCTGCCGGTGAAGTGATGGCGCATATCGTCGGTTTTACCGGCGTTGACGACAAGGGGCAGGAAGCACTGGAGCTCGCCTTCGAGGAGACGCTCGCCGGCAAACCCGGCAGCCGCCGGGTGATCAAGGACCGGCTGGGGCGCATCGTCGAGGATGTCGAGAGCATACGCGTGCCGCAGAACGGGCAGCGGCTCAAACTGTCGATCGATGCGCGCATCCAGTACCTGGCCTTCCGCGAACTGAAAGCCGCGGTGGTCACGCACCGCGCCAAGGCCGGCGGCATCGTTGTGCTCGACGCGCAAACCGGCGAAATCCTCGCCATGGCGAATCTGCCGGCGTACAACCCGAACAATCGCGGCAAGCTTGATGCGCGCCGCACCCGCAACCGCGTGGTGACCGACCTGTTCGAGCCTGGCTCGACGCTGAAGCCGTTTACCGCAGCGGCGGCCATCGAGGCCGGTCTGTTTGAACCCGAAACCGTGATCCAGACTGCCCCCGGGCAACTGACCATCGGCAACCGCACCATCCACGATGCGCATCCGCAGGGTGCACTGACGGTAGCTCAGGTGATCCAGAAGTCGTCGAATGTCGGCTCCGCGAAAATGGGCCTGGCGCTGCCCTCGGAAATATTGTGGAGCCTGTTCAACCGCGCCGGATTCGGCGCGCAGCCACGCTCGGGATTTCCCGGTGAGGTATCTGGGCGGCTGCGCGCCCACACGACCTGGAAGCCGATCGAACAGGCGACAATGTCCTATGGCTACGGCATCTCGGTGTCGCTGCTGCAGCTGGCGCGTTCATACACGATATTTGCTTCCGACGGCGTACTGCTACCGGTCACACTGGTAAAACGCGACGTGCCGGTGCCGGGCGTGCGCGTGGTATCGGCGCCGACTGCGCTGGCGGTGCGCAAAATGCTGGAACTCGCCGCCCAGCCCGGCGGCACCGCGCCCGGCGCACAGGTAGCGGGCTACACGGTGGCCGGCAAAACCGGAACCGCGCACAAGCTCGAGGGCAGGAGTTATGCCGCTAACCGCTATGTGTCTTCGTTCGTCGGCATGGCGCCTGCATCGCGGCCGCGCGTTGTCATTGCGGTGATGATCGACGAACCCTCCGCCGGACATTATTACGGCGGTGCGGTAGCTGCACCGGTTTTCAGCCAGGTTGCCGCGGGCACGCTGCGTTCCCTGGCGGTGCCTCCCGACGCACCGGGTAAAACCACGGTGCTGGCACCGGAAGAGGTGCCGCTCGTCAGGGAGGAAGTCTGATGACCGCCGCCGGCAAGATGGGGTCACTCGTGCGCGGTCTCGGCGTGCGCCGGCTGACGGTGGACAGCCGCGCGGTGAGAACCGGTGATACATTCATCGCCTATCCGGGGGAGTCTCGCGACGGCCGTGATTACATCGCGCAGGCGATTGCCAACGGCGCCGCTTCGGTGCTGTGGGATGCGGATGATTTTTCGTGGAATTCCCGCTGGCGCGTACCGAATGCCGGGGTGAAGCATCTGCGCCGCAATGCCGGGGTGATTGCCGGCGAGGTCTATGGCCGGCCCAGCACCCAGTTGTGGACCGTGGGCGTAACCGGCACCAACGGCAAGACTTCCTGCAGCCAGTGGATCGCCCAGTCGCTGACCCGGGCAAAACGCAAGTGCGCGGTAATCGGCACGCTGGGCAGCGGTTTTCCCGGACGTCTCGACATACAGGTCAACACCACTCCCGATGCGGTGACGCTGCAGCAGCGCATGCGCGCGATGCTGCGGGCCGGCGCCAGGGCAGTGTGCATGGAAGTGTCTTCACACGGGCTCGCGCAGCACCGGCTGGGCGGCGTCGAGTTTGACGTTGCGCTGCTGACCAACCTGACGCGCGATCATCTCGATTATCACGGCACCATGCGGCGTTATCAGGCAGCGAAGGCAAAACTGTTCCGCTGGCCGACATTGAGTCACGCCGTACTCAATCTGGATGATGCATTCGGGCGCGAGCTTGCACAGTGCTGGAAGCACAAACGCGCGGAAGTACTGGGTTATGGTTTCCAGCTGCGTACGAAACGCGCAAAAGCACCCTGCGTTGAAGGCAGGAATCTGCGGCTGGGACTGGATGGCATTTCATTTGACATTGCCTCACCCTGGGGCAGGGCAACGCTGCGCAGCCCGCTGATCGGAAGCTTCAACGCGGCAAACCTGCTGGGTTCGCTGGCGACGCTGCTGGCCAGTGACGTCGGACTTGAGCAGTCGGTGGCCGCGCTGGAAAAGGTTGCCCCGGTTCCCGGGCGCACCGAACGTTATGGCGGTGGCAGTGAGCCGCTGGTGATCGTCGATTATGCACATACACCTGATGCGCTGGAAAAGGTGCTGCAGGCGCTGCGCGAAGTGTCGGGCAAACAGGCGAGATTGTTCTGCGTGTTCGGCTGTGGCGGTGAACGTGATCGTGGCAAACGCCCGCTGATGGGCGCGGCTGCTTTTCGCAACTCTGATCGCGTGATTGTTACCAGCGACAACCCTCGCAGCGAAGACCCGGAGCGGATCATCGACGACATTGCCGAAGGCATTGCCGGGGAATACGAACGCTTGGCCGACCGGCGGCAGGCGGTGAATCTCGCCCTGACCGAAGCGCGTCGCGGCGACGTGGTGCTGATTGCCGGCAAGGGGCATGAAAATTACCAGGAAATCCGCGGAGTGCGGCGCCGTTACAGCGACGCCGCAGTCGTGCGCGCGGCACTGGCCAGGAGAGTAAGGTGATGACTCTGGCCCAGGCAGCGATTGCGATCAACGGTGAATTGCGCAGCGCCGACATCGGTTTTGAAAGGGTCTGCACGGACAGCCGCGCGGTCAGCCGCGGCGACCTGTTTGTCGCGCTGAGGGGAGAACGTTTCGACGGTCACCGCTTCATAGAGAGCGCGGTTGCCGCCGGCGCGGTTGCCGCGCTGGTCGACCGGGCGCATGTCGGACCCGAACTGGACCACGTGCCGCATGCCGCGGTCGACGACACTACCGTTGCGCTCGGTGCTCTGGCCGCACACTGGCGGACCCGCTTCGATATTCCGCTGATTGCGGTGGCGGGCTCCAACGGCAAGACCACGGTCAAGGAAATGATCGCCGCCTGCCTGCGTGCGCATTTCGGCGATGCCGCCGTCCATGCCACCCGCGGCAACCTCAACAACCATATCGGTCTGCCGCTGACCCTGCTGGCCCTGCGTTCCGCGCACCGGGTCTGCGTGGTCGAGGTCGGCATGAACCATCCCGGCGAAACCGCGCAGCTTGCGCGGATTGCCGCACCGACCATCGCGGTGATCAACAATGCCCAGCGCGAGCACCAGGAATTCATGCGTTCGGTCGCGGATGTGGCCGAAGAGCATGCGAGCCTGGTGCGGGCATTGCCGCAATCGGGTGTTGCCGTGTTCTGTGCCGACGACGACCATGCCGGCGTGTGGCGTGCAGCAGCGGGAACCCGTGCGGTGCGCGACTTCGGCCTGGACGATGCTGCGCAGGTTCATGCGCGCTGCAGCCTGGGCGCTGCTACCTCGCACATCGCCGTGGCCGTGCCCGGGGGCGCCGTTGAATTCGATCTGCCGCTGCCTGGCGAGCACAACGTTCGCAACGCGCTCGCAGCGATCGCTGCGGCGACCGCCGCCGGCGCCACCCTGGGGGCCTGCGCCCGCGCGCTCGGCTGCTTCGCCGCGGTCAAGAGCAGGCTGCAGGTCAAAACCGGACTGAAGGGGGCGACGCTGATCGACGATACCTACAACGCCAACCCCGACTCGGTGCGTGCCGCCATCGACGTGCTGGCACGTGCGCCGGGACGCAGGCTGATGGTGCTGGGCGACATGGGTGAAGTCGGCGAACAGGGGGCGGCATTTCACCAGGAGGTCGGCGCCTATGCACGCGCCGCCGGGGTTGATGGTCTGTTCACGCTGGGCGAGCAGGCTGCGCTTGCGGCGCGTGCCTTCGGTGCCGGGGCGCGCCATTACCCGCGGATCGAGGACCTGCTGGCGGATATCGAGGGTGCACTGGGGCCGCAGGTGACGTTGCTGGTTAAGGGGTCGCGTTTCATGCAGATGGAGCGCGTCGTGCGCGGTTTCGAATCCACGGCGACGGGAGGTTAGGCGATGCTGCTGATCCTGGCGCAATGGCTGGAACAGTACGCGCGGGCATTCAATGTGTTCAGCTACCTGACGCTGCGCGCGGTGTTGGCCTGCCTGACGGCGCTGATCATTTCATTCGTCATCGGCCCGACGTTGATCCGCAAGCTCACCGCGTACAAGATCGGACAGTCTGTTCGCGATGACGGGCCGCAGACCCATCTGGTCAAGGCCGGAACGCCGACCATGGGCGGCGCGCTGATCCTGGTCGCCATCATCATCACCACCTTGCTGTGGGCCGACCTGCAGAACCGGTTCGTGTGGATCGTGCTCGGCGTGACCGTGGGTTTCGGCGCGGTCGGCTGGGTCGACGATTACAGGAAAGTTGTCCACCGCAATCCGAAAGGCCTCTCGGCCAGGGCCAAGCTGTTCTGGCAGTCGGTGATCGGACTCGCCGCGGCGATATTCATCGCGTATTCGACCAACCTGCCGGCGCAGACCGCGTTCATCGTGCCGTTCTTCAAGCAGATCGCCTATCCGCTGGGCGCGGTCGGCTTCATCGTCATGACCTATTTCGTCATCGTCGGAACCAGCAATGCCGTCAACCTGACCGACGGCCTTGACGGACTGGCGATCATGCCCACGGTGATGATCGGCAGTGCGCTGGGCATCTTTGCCTACGTTGCCGGCAACGCGGTTTTTGCCAAGTACCTGGCATTTCCGTACATACCCGGCGCAGGCGAACTGACGGTGATCTGCGGTGCCATTGCCGGCGCCGGACTGGCGTTCCTGTGGTTCAACGCCTATCCCGCGGAGGTATTCATGGGCGATGTCGGTGCGCTGGCGCTGGGTGCGGCGCTGGGCACGATCGCGGTGATCGTACGACAGGAAATCGTGCTGTTCATCATGGGCGGCGTGTTCGTGGTCGAAACCCTGTCGGTGATGCTGCAGGTGGCGTCGTTCAAGCTCACCGGCAAACGGATATTCCGAATGGCGCCGCTGCACCACCATTACGAGCTGAAGGGCTGGAAAGAAAACCAGGTTGTCGTCCGTTTCTGGATCATCACGATGATGCTGGTGCTTGTGGGGCTTTCGACATTGAAGCTGCGATGAGATGCGGATCGAACTGCGCACACATTCACCCGGTCGGCGCAGGCATTGCCGGGCGCAAAGGCCGCGCCGCGCCGCGAAAGGAACGATGCTGATGCGCGGTCTCAGGGGCGCACGCGTTGTGGTCGTCGGACTCGGCGATTCCGGGTTGTCGATGGCGCGGTGGGCGCATCGCCACGGTGCCCGCGTGCGTGCTACGGACACCCGGACGGTGCCGCCGTGCGCGGACGTAATGCAGCGCGAATTGCCGGATGTGCCGCTGGCTCTGGGCGTCTCGCCCGACAGCGAGATCGCCGATGCCGACATCGTGGCGGTAAGTCCCGGTGTCGACCGGCGCAGCGGCGCGGTTGCACAGGCCGCGACGCGCGGTGTTCCGGTGGTGGGCGACATCGAGTTGTTTGCGCGTGCGATCGCCGTGCGCGACGATGCGCCGCCGGTGCTAGCGATCACCGGGTCGAACGGCAAAAGCACGGTGACGGCGATGGCCGGCGCGATCTGCACTGCGGCCGGACTGTCGCCGCTGGTCGCAGGCAACATTGGTCTGCCGGTGCTGGATGCATGGACGGAAATCGAAAACGGCGCTGCGATGCCTGGCGCGGTGGTGCTTGAATTGTCGAGCTTTCAGCTGGAGAGCACGATCACGCTGCAGCCAAGGGCGGCGACGGTGCTCAACGTGACCGAGGACCACCTCGACCGCTATCAAGGTCTGTCCGATTACGCGGCTGCCAAGAGCCGCATCTTCGCCGGCAACGGCGTGCAGGTGATCAACCGTGAAGACCGCTGGAGTGCGGGTATGCGTCTGCCCGCCCGGAGCGTGGTGAGCTTCGGCCTCGATGTGCCGCGCACAGCGGAAGACTGGGGCATCGGCGATGGCGCGAAGCTGGTGCGCGGCGCGGTGGTGCTGGCTGCAACGGGCGACCTGAAGGTCAGGGGTTTGCATAACGCAGCGAATGCGTTGGCCGCAGGTGCGTTGTGCCGCGTGCTGGGGGTTTCCGACAGCGCCATTGCCAGCGGCTGGAAGACGTTTGACGGCTTGCCGCATCGCTCAAAAATAAAAAATAAAATCAATAATATAGAGTTCATCGACGATTCCAAGGGGACCAACGTCGGCGCCACGGTCGCGGCATTGAACGGCATGCGCAGCCATGTCGTGCTGATCGCTGGGGGTGATGGCAAGGGGCAGGATTTTGCGCCGCTCGCCGCCGCCGTCAGGAACAAGGCGCGGGCAGTGGTGCTGATCGGACGCGACGCCGGAAAAATTGCCCAGGCGATCGGCGGCGCTGCAATGCTGCTGCGCGCCGCCGACATGGCTGAAGCGGTCGAAATGGCCTTCACTGCCGCTGATGAGGGCGATGCGGTGCTGCTCTCGCCGGCCTGCGCGAGCTACGACATGTACCGCAGCTACATCCATCGCGCCGAAGTGTTTGCTGCGGCGGTCGAGGCCCTCGAGCGGAGGCAGGCATGAACCGGTATTTCGCCACCGCCGGGCAGGGCGTTGCTGTAGCGGAGTACGACCGCGCGCTGATCTGGGTCACCGTGCTGCTGCTGTCGTTTGGCCTGGTGATGGTGTATTCGGCTTCGATTGCCATCGCCGAGGCGAGCCGCAGCACCGGCAGCAACGCGGCGCATTACCTGCTGCGTCACGGCATGTTCATCCTGGTCAGCCTGTTTGCCGCGGCGATGGTGTTCCAGGTGCCGCTGCGCCTTTGGCAGCAGGCCGCGCCTTTCCTGTTCATGGGCGGGCTGGTGCTGCTGGTGCTGGTGCTGATTCCCGGCATCGGTCGTGAAGTCAACGGCAGCCGGCGCTGGCTGTCGCTTTACGTGGTCAATCTGCAGCCCTCGGAACTGATGAAACTGTGCGCCGTGCTGTATGCCGCCGACTACACCGTGCGCAAGGCGGTGTTCATGAACAGCCTGCGCAAGGGGTTCCTGCCGATGTTCGGCGTGATGCTGCTGACCGGCGCATTGCTGCTGCTGGAACCCGACTTCGGCGCGTTTGCGGTGATTACCGTCATCGCGATGAGCCTGCTGTTTCTCGGCGGCATGAACTGGCGGCTGTTTGCCGGACTGATCGTGATGCTGCTTGCCGGGTTCCTGCTGCTGATCTGGACCAGCCCGTACCGCATGCAGCGGGTGATCGGTTTCATGGATCCGTGGGCTGATCCGTACGGCAAGGGTTACCAGCTGTCGCATGCGCTTATCGCCTTCGGTCGCGGCGAGTGGTTTGGCGTGGGACTGGGCGCCAGCGTCGAAAAACTGTTTTACCTGCCCGAGGCGCATACCGATTTCCTGCTGGCGGTGATAGCGGAGGAACTCGGTTTCGCCGGCGTGCTTGCGCTGGTGATGCTGTTCGGGTGGATCGTCTGGCGCGCCTTTGCCATCGGCCGCCGCGCCGCTGACCTCGAGCGACCCTATGCCGCGCTGGTGGCGCAGGGCATCGGGCTGTGGATCGGCGTGCAGGCCATCATCAACATGGGCGTCAACATGGGCATATTGCCGACCAAGGGACTGACGCTCCCGCTGCTGTCGTTTGGCGGCAGCGCGATCCTGGTGACCTGCTGCGCGCTGGCAATATTGCTGCGGGTCGATTGGGAAAACCGGCAGCTGGCGCGGGGGTTTACGGTATGACGCGCACCCTGCTCGTCATGGCCGGCGGAACCGGCGGGCATATTTTTCCGGGCCTGGCTGTTGCCGACGTGCTGCGCGACCGCGGCTGGAACGTGGTCTGGCTCGGCGCACGCGGCGGCATGGAGGAGCGACTTGTGCCTGCACGCGGCTATCCGGCCGTTTGGATCCGTTTCGGCGGGGTGCGCGGCAAGGGCTGGTTGCGCAAGCTGGTTCTGCCCGCGGCGCTGCTGGTCGCTTTCTGGCAGAGCGCGCGGGCGATATTCCGCCACCGGCCCGACGTGGTGCTCGGCATGGGCGGTTATGCGGCGTTTCCCGGTGGCATGATGGCAGCGTTGCTCGGCAAACCGCTGGTCATCCATGAACAGAATGCCGTGCCCGGGATGGCCAACCGCGTGCTTGCGGGGGTCGCGGATCGCGTGCTTGCTGCGTTTCCCGATGCCTTCAGCGGACGGGTCGACGTGATCTGGTCGGGCAATCCGGTGCGCGAAGATATCGTCAGGCTCGCCCCGCCGGAGGCGCGTTTTGCCGGCCGCAGCGGACCGTTGCGCGTATTCATCGTCGGCGGCAGTCTCGGCGCCAGGGCCCTGAACGAAATCGTGCCACAGGCGCTGGCATTGCTCGCGGTCGCGGAGCGACCGCTTGTCGCTCACCAGGCCGGCGCCGTCCACGTGGACGCGCTGCGTCGCACCTACCGCGAACTCGGCGTCGATGCCGAGGTGCTGGCGTTCATTGATGACATGGCCAGCCGTTACGGCGAGGCCGACCTGATCATTTCGCGGGCGGGCGCGACCACCGTCACCGAGCTCGCGGTGGCCGGCGTCGGCAGCATCCTGGTTCCGTTTCCGCATGCGGTGGACGATCACCAGACACGCAACGCGAGTTATCTCGCCGACCGCGGCGCTGCACTGCTGATGCCGCAGACCGAAATGTCGCCGCAATCGCTGGCGGCAATGCTGCGCGGCTTGACGCGCGCGAAACTGGTGGAGATGGCGCGAGCCGCGCGTGCTCTGGGCAAACCCGATGCGGCGCAGAAGGTCGCCGCAATGTGCGCGGAGCTGGTACCTGCATGAGGCACAAGGTCAGACAGGTGCATTTCGTGGGCATCGGCGGCGCCGGCATGAGCGGCATCGCCGAGGTGCTGCTCAACCTGGGTTACGTGGTCAGCGGCTCCGACCTGAGCGAAAGCAATGCGACGCGCCGCCTTGCCGGACTCGGCGCGCAGGTTTTTGTGGGACACGCAGCGGAACATGTGAGCGCCGCAGACGTCGTGGTGACTTCCAGCGCGGTCCGGGCCGATAACCCGGAGGTTCTCGCCGCGCGTGCCCGCCAAGTGCCGGTGGTGCCGCGCGCGCTGATGCTGGCTGAACTGATGCGGCTGAAGCAGGGCATCGCGGTGGCGGGCACCCATGGCAAGACCACCACCACCAGCCTCGCCGCAAGCGTGCTGGCCGAGGGAGGGCTGGATCCCACGTTCGTCATCGGCGGCCGCCTGGAGAGCGCCGGTGCGCATGCCCGTCTCGGTGCCGGCGAGTTCATTGTCGCCGAGGCCGATGAGTCGGATACGTCTTTCCTGCATCTGCAGCCGGTGATTTCCGTAGTCACCAACATCGATGCCGATCACATGGAAACCTACGACCATTCGATGGACAGGCTGAAGCAGGCTTTTGTCGATTTCATCGAGCGTCTGCCGTTCTACGGCGTGGTGGTGCTGTGCAACGACGATGCCAACGTGCGTGCGATCATGCCGCGCCTGACCCGGACCATGGTCACCTACGGCATAGGCGAGGGCTCGCAGATCCGCGCCAGTGCGGTCGTAGCGGACGCGGGGCGGATGCGGTTTCGCGTGCAGCGCAAGAACGGCAAACGGCTGCCGGATCTGGACATTGCGCTCAATCTTCCGGGAATCCACAACGTGCAGAACGCGCTGGCGGCAATCGCGGTCGGCATGGAAGTCGGCGTTGCCGACGAAAAGATCGTCAAGGCGCTGGCGGAATTCAAGGGCGTGGGGCGGCGTTTCCAGCGGCATGGCGCGATACCGCTCCCCGGCGGCGGCGCTTACGACCTGATCGACGATTACGGACACCATCCGGTGGAAATGGCGGCGACGATCGCCGCGGCGCGAGGCGCATTTCCCGGGCGGCGCCTGGTGCTGGCATTCCAGCCGCACCGTTATACGCGGACCCGCGATTGCTTCGAGGATTTCGCGCGCGTGCTGTCCACCGTCGACGCCCTGCTGCTGACCGAGGTTTATCCCGCGGGGGAGGCGCCGATCGTCGCGGCGGACGGCCGGGCGCTTGCGCGGGCGGTGCGCGTGCTGGGCAAGGTGGAGCCGGTGTTTGTCGAACAGGTGGCCGACCTGCCCCAGTGCATCTGCGGCACGGTTCGCGACGGTGATGTCGTGCTGGCGATGGGGGCGGGCTCGATCGGCAGCGTCGCCGGTAGGCTGGTGCAGGGCGGCGCATGAGCGCAGGGCTGACATGAACATGAGCGAACAGGTGCAGATAGCCGGTCACGGACTGCGCGGAAAACTTAGCCGCGACGAGCCGATGGCGCGGCATGTCAGCTGGCGGGCCGGCGGCCTTGCACGCCGTGCCTATGCACCGGCCGATCTGGAAGACATGGCGCTGTTCCTGCGCGGTTTGCCGGACGGCGAGCCGGTCCTGTTCGCGGGCCTCGGCAGCAATCTGCTGGTGCGCGACGGCGGGTTTGCGGGCACGGTGATTTTCACGCACTGGGCGCTGCGCGAACTGCGGGTCATGGGCAGCGACAGGTCCGGCGGCACGATCAGGGTGCAATCCGGGGTGGCCTGCCCGAAAGTGGCGCGCACGGCGGCGCTCAACGAATTTGCCGGCGCCGAATTTCTTGCCGGCATACCCGGCACCATCGGCGGGGCGCTGGCGATGAATGCCGGCTGCTACGGCGGGGAAACCTGGGATCTGGTCGAACAGGTGGAAACCATAGACCGCGCGGGGAACCTGTGGTTACGCACGCCGCAGCACTATCACATCGCCTATCGCAGCGTCGTGCCGCGCTGCCGCCAGTTGTCGAGTTTGCCCGGAGGCGGCGTGCGCGGCGGCGAGGAATGGTTCGTGGCTGCAACCTTGCGGATGGTGCGTGGCAGCGGCACGCAATCGCGTGCGCGCATCAAGGAACTGCTGGCGAAGCGCATTGCGACCCAGCCGCTGGGCATGCCCAACGCCGGGTCCGTGTTCCGCAATCCACAGGGCGACCACGCGGCACGGCTGATCGAGGCCTGCGGCCTGAAAGGCCGGCAGATCGGCGGCGCGTCGATTTCGACGAAACACGCCAACTTCATCATCAACAGCGGCGGTGCCAGTGCGGCCGATATTGAGTCCCTGATCGAACTGGTACAGCAGACCGTGCAGCAGAAATCAGGCGTTCATCTCGAGCGAGAAGTGCGCATCGTCGGAGAGCGGGCATGAACGGTTTCGGGAAAATCGCGGTCCTGATGGGCGGACGCAGCGCCGAACGCGAGGTGTCGCTGATGAGTGGGGGCAAGGTGCTCGAGGTTCTGTGCGCCGCCGGCCTCGACGCGCATGCGTTTGATCCTGCCGATAAGGAAATTTTCGAGCTCAAGCACGAGGGATTCAACCGCGTGTTCATCGCGCTGCACGGGCGTTACGGCGAAGACGGAACTGTTCAGGGTGCGCTGGAATTGCTGGGGATTCCCTATACCGGCAGCGGTGTCATGGCATCGGCACTGGCGATGGACAAGGTGCGCACCAAGCTGGTGTGGACCGCAACGGGGATCCCGACGCCGCGCTGCGAACTGGTCGATGCCGGCAGCGACTGGGCCGGCGTTGCCGGACGCCTCGGTTTGCCCCTGATCATCAAACCCGTGCGTGAGGGATCGACCATCGGTCTGACCAAGGTGACGGCCGTCTCCGGCCTGGAGGCGGCCTACGCGCTGGCATCAACCCATGATCCGATGGTGATGGCGGAAGAATTCGTCGCCGGCGACGAACTGACCGGCGGTTTTGTCGGGACACAGGCGCTGCCGCTGATCCGCATCGAGGCGCCTCAGGGCAATTACGATTATCAGAACAAGTATTTCAGCGACGAAACGAAATATTTCTGTCCCTGCGGGTTGCCGGATGACGAAGAGCGGCGTATCCGCGAAATGGTCATGCGCAGTGCGCAGGCGCTGGGTTGCGAGGGCTGGGGCCGCGCCGACCTGATCCGCCGGCCGGATGGCAGCGTGCAGTTTCTTGAGATGAATACTTCGCCCGGCATGACCGGCCACAGCCTGGTGCCGATGGCGGCGCGCCAGGCCGGGTTGTCGTTCAGTGCCCTCGTCATGCGGATACTGGAGCTCGCCCATGTGGGATAAACCCGCAGTACTGGCCCTGCTGACTGATCTGCTGGTCGTGGCAGCGCTGCTCGGCCTGCTCTACGGAAGTGTGCTGTTTGCGGTGCGGTCACCGGTTTTTTCGATCACCGAGGTACGGCTGGCTGTGGCGCCCGTGCATGTCACCCGTGAGCAGATCGAGCAGATCGTGCGGCGCGAAGTGCGGGGCACGTTTTTCACCCAGCCGCTGGTGCGCACGCGCAGCGCATTCGAGACCCTGCCATGGGTGCGCCGCGCCGAGATTCGTCGCCGGTGGCCGGGCGGTCTCGACGTGACGCTGGCAGAACACCGGCCGATCGCGCGCTGGGGAAGCGCGGCGCTGATCAATGAGCAAGGCGAGGTTTTCGAGGCCGCATACGACGGAACGCTTCCGGTGTTCAACGGACCCGCTGATGCCGCCAAGGAGATGGCGATCCAGTACGACCATTTCCGGCGCAACCTTGCCGCGCTAGGCAAAACGCCTGTGCAACTCAGCCTGTCGCAGCGGCGCGCCTGGCAGATCAGGCTGGATGACGGCATGACGCTGGATCTTGGCCGCGAACAGATCGAAGACCGGCTGCGCCGTTTCGTGGCGGCTTATCCGGTGACGCTGGCCCGCGTGGCGCGGCCGGTGGACCGGGTTGATCTTCGTTATGCCAACGGATTTGCCGCGCGAGTGCCGGGATTGCCGCCTGTGGCGTCGGCCCGGCCCGGAGGCGGTGCCTAGGAATGACAGGAACCATGAACAAGAACAGGGAAAACAAAAAACTGGTGGTGGGCCTGGACATCGGCACATCAAAAATCGTTGCCATTGTTGCCGAGATCAAGCCCGAGGGCGGCTTCGAAATCATCGGCATGGGCAGCCATCCCTCGCGGGGGCTGAAGAAAGGCGTCGTGGTCAACATCGAGACCACGGTCAATGCCATCCAGCGCGCCCTTGAAGAAGCGGAACTGATGGCCGACTGCAAGATACGCGAGGTCTATACCGGCATCGCGGGCAATCACATCAAGAGTTTCAACTCCCAGGGCATGGTCGCGATCAAGGACAAGGAGGTCGCGCAGATGGACATCGACAGGGTGATCGAGACCGCCAAGGCGGTGCAGATTCCCAACGACCAGCAGATCCTGCATGTGCTCAACCAGGAATTCGTCATTGATGGACAGGAGGATGTGCGCGAGCCGCTGGGCATGTCCGGCGTACGGCTCGAGGTCAAAGTCCACATCGTCACCGGCGCGGTGTCGGCGGCGCAGAACATCATCAAGTGCGTGCGTCGCTGCGGGCTGGAGGTCAACGACCTGATCCTGCAGCCGCTGGCGTCGTCGGAGGCGGTACTCTCGGAGGACGAAAAGGATCTGGGTGTCTGCCTGGTCGACATCGGCGGCGGCACCACGGACATGGCGGTATTCACCCACGGCGCGATCCGCCACACCGCGGTGATCCCGATCGCCGGCGACCAGATCACCAATGACATTGCGATGGCGCTGCGCACCCCGACCAAGGACGCCGAAGACATCAAGCAGCGTTTCGGCTGCGCGTTGTCGCAGCTGGCTGACCCGCAGGAGATGGTGGATGTGCCGGGCGTCGGTGACCGCAGCTCGCGGCAGCTGTCACGCAAGACGCTGGCCGAAGTCATCGAGCCGCGCGTCGAGGAGCTCTATTCGCTGGTGCAGACTGAACTGCGCCGCAGCGGTTACGAAGAGCTGCTGTCCTCCGGCGTGGTGCTGACCGGGGGATCAAGCGCGATGCAGGGCATGGTCGAACTCGGGGAGGAGATTTTCCACATGCCAGTGCGCATCGGCATGCCGCAGTACGCGGGGGGGCTCGCCGAAGTGGTGCGAAGCACCCGCTACGCGACCGGTGTCGGGTTGCTGATCGCCGGCGTCGAGGAACAGCGCCAGCGCGATGCGGCACGAATGCATGTCACCAGCTTCCAGCAGGTGGTGGAGCGGATGAAGAACTGGTTTACGGGGAATTTCTGAATGTGGCGGAGGCGACGACGGATTCACGGTTTTCGGGTGCAGGGCTTTTCAACATTACTTTGTTTTTGCGGAAAAAGGAGACTCACATGATTGAACTGATTGATGCACAGGCGCAGGAAGCGGTAATCAAGGTGATCGGTGTCGGCGGTTGCGGCGGCAATGCGGTGGATCACATGATCGTGCAGGGTGTGCAGGGCGTGGAATTCATCTGCGCCAACACCGATGCCCAGGCGCTGAAAAGGAATCAGGCCAAGACCCAGCTGCAGCTGGGCGGTGAGATCACCAAGGGCCTGGGCGCGGGCGCCAACCCCGAAATCGGCCGCCAGGCCGCTCTCGAGGACCGCGAACGGATCGCAGAACTCATCTCGGGCGCCGACATGCTGTTTCTGACCGCCGGCATGGGCGGTGGCACCGGCACCGGCGCGGCGCCGGTAGTTGCGGAAATCGCCAAGGAACTGGGCATCCTGACGGTTGCCGTGGTGACCAAGCCGTTTGCATTCGAGGGCAAGCGGCAGCGTGTGGCGCAGGAAGGGCTGGATGCACTGTCGCAGCATGTCGATTCGCTGATCGTCATCCCGAACGACAAGCTGATGCAGGTGCTGGGCAACGCCATCACCCTCGACGAGGCGTTCCGTGCCGCCAACGACGTGCTGCACGGCGCGGTGGCCGGCATCGCGGAAATCATCAGCTGTCCCGGCATGATCAACGTCGACTTTGCCGATGTGCGGACGGTGATGGCGGAAATGGGCATGGCCATGATGGGTTCGGCCAAGGCCGCCGGAACGGGGCGCGCACGCGAGGCGGCGGAGCAGGCGGTAGCCTGCCCGTTGCTGGAAGACATCAACATTTCCGATGCCCGCGGCGTGCTGGTCAATATTTCGGCCAGCAAGGGGACTTTCCAGCTTCAGGAAATGTACGACGTCATGGAGACCATAAAGGCATTTGCCGCGGAATCGGCAACGGTCATCGTGGGCACGGTGTACGACGAAACCCTCGAGGACAGCCTGCGCGTGACCATCGTTGCCACCGGCCTGGGCAAGCCCCTGGTGCGCCAGATGGCCAAACCGATGGTTGTCGTTGCCCAGAAAACCGGTACTGACAACATGACCATGGATGTCGATTACAACGTGCTGGATCAGCCGGCAGTCATCCGCCGCAATCGCGATAAGGTGATCGACGCCATGCGCCAGTCCGGGGTGGAAATGCTGGATATCCCGGCATTCTTGCGCAAACAGGCCGACTGAAGCCGGAAGTCGGTTGCTCATGGGCGGGCAATGGCGGAGTCGCCTGTGCTGCAGTGCGGCAGCATGGTAAAATCCGCGACCCTGCCCGGCAAACCGGGCGATGCATTGCGTATGGGTGGCAGATCGTGATCAGGCAACGCACATTGAAGAACGTGATTCGCGCCACTGGCGTGGGTCTGCACACGGGCGAAAAGGTCCACCTGACCCTGCGTCCGGCGCAGCCCCACACCGGGATCGTGTTCCGGCGCACCGATCTCGACGTGCCGGTGGAGATCAAGGCCGATCCTTACGCGGTTGGCGACACGCGGTTGTCTTCCTGCCTGGAAAAGGACGGCGTACGGGTGCAAACGGTGGAACACCTGATGTCTGCACTGGCCGGCCTCGGCGTGGACAATGCCTGGGTGGACGTGACCGCGCCCGAAGTGCCGATCATGGACGGCAGTGCGGGGCCATTTGTATTCCTGCTGCAGTCAGCAGGCATCGAAGAGCAGGAAGCCCCGAAGAAGTTCATCCGCATCCTCAAACCGGTCGAAGTGCGCGATGGCGACAAGTGGGTGCGTTTCGCGCCCCACAACGGTTTCCGGCTGGAACTGGCCATCGATTACGCGCACCCCGTTTTTGACGCCAGCGCCCAGACCGTTGTGGTCGATTTCGCATCGACCTCGTACGTCAAGGAAGTCGCCCGCGCGCGTACATTTGGCTTCATGCAGGACGTGGAAAGCATGCGCGCGCAGGGACTGGCGCTCGGCGGCAGCCTCGATAATGCAATCGTCATGGACGAGTACCGCGTGCTCAACACCGACGGACTGCGTTACGACAACGAGTTTGTCAAACACAAGGTGCTCGACGCGATTGGCGATCTCTACCTGCTCGGCCATCCCCTGATCGGTGCCTTCAGCGGGCACAAGTCGGGGCACGCGATGAATAACCGGCTGCTGCGCCACCTGCTGGAGCAGTCGCAGGCATGGGAATTCGTCAGCTACGACCGCACCGAGGATGCACCGCCGTTTCTGGCGTGGCAACCTCAGGCCGCTTGAGCGTTGCCCGGGGTCGCTTCCCGGGACGACGGGACTGACAGCTGATGCTGCTCCTGCGACTGGTCGGGTTGCTTGCCCTGATCACCATCGGAGTTTCTCTGGCGCTGTATGCTTATTCCCGCCAACGGCGCTTTCTGCAGTTTGCCTGGCGCGTATTCCTGGGCACACTGGCGTTTGCCCTGTTGCTGATCGCTTTTTACGCCGCTGAGCGCCTGTTGGTGGTGGTCTGACGCCACGGTTCCGGCCGGGTGTCCGGTCATCCGCCGCGCCGCCGTGCGGCGAAGCGCACCAGCGCCGAGCGCAGGCGGGAATCCTTGATTTGTTTCGAAAGCCTGTCAAAACTTTCAATCAAATCAATGGGTAAGGTGGTCATTTTGGTGCCGCCGGCGGGTCTGGAATGGACCTTATTTACTTGAATTTGAACGCGAATTCCAGTAACCTCCGCCGTCTGTTTTTGCAGATTCTTCAGCAATCGCGGTGTCATTTGCCGCAGTTTGGCCGCGATTGCACCGTTGTCTGCCGCTATGACCAGCATGCCGCCGTGTTCGTGGATCACGCGGCTGGCCTGGGTCAGTTCAGGGGGCGCGCAGACTGCATAAAGCCGTTGCAGCGCTGTGATGCGTTGCGATGCCCGAGTCAGCGCCGACAAGCCCGCAGTATTCGATAACAGGGCGCTGAGTTTGCGGGTGGGCATGGCGATAAGGGAGTTGGACCATGAATATTATTCTGGTTTCCGAGAAACTGCCAAAGGCGCGGACGATTACTCTGGGCTGGCAGCATCTCATTGCAGCCGGTACCTTCGGGTTTGTGCTGGTGCTGCTGCTGGCGGGGGCCATGAACTACGGCATCCTGCGGTTTGCCGCCGAACTGAATATCCCATACGTCAGGGACGTACTGGTCTCGATCCAGCAGCAGCAGCATGAGAGAACCCAGTCCTACCTGCAGGACAACCTCAATGCGATGGCGGTCAGGCTCGGCCAGATGCAGGCCCAGTTGCTCCGTCTGGATACGCTCGGCGAGCGCCTGGCGAAGCTGGCGGGATTCAAACCCCAGGAATTGATGTTCAACGAGATTCCGGGCCGCGGCGGCGCCGCATCGTCGATTCCGAGCCGTAACCTTTCGCTGGGGGATTTCACCGACCAGGTCAATTTGCTGACACGGCAACTGGATGATCGCGGTGACAAGCTTGGACTGCTGGAGTCGATGTTCACCCAGGAAAGCGCGCGCAAGAAACTGGTACCCACCAAGCTGCCGGTGGACGGCGGCTGGTATTCATCGAATTTCGGCTGGCGCATCGATCCCTTTACCGGCCAGCGCGCGTTTCACGAAGGCATCGATTTCATGGCCGAGGCGGGGACACCCATCTACGCGGCCGCCGCAGGGGTCGTCGTCTACTCAGATTTCCACCCTCAATATGGTAATATGATCGAGGTTGATCACGGCAACGATCTGATCACGCGGTACGCACACGCATCGAAGCGTTTTGTGAAGGTCGGTGACGTCGTATTGCGCGGATCGCGGATCGCGAACGTGGGCGGAACCGGCCGCGCGACAGGCGCACATCTGCATTTCGAGGTGCGTCAGCGCGGCGCCGCACGGAACCCTGCGCAGTTTCTGCAATTGCCCGGCTGACCGGCGGCACTGAGCTCAAGAATTGCGGGGGTGGGATTATCCCACCCCTTTTTTATTCAGGATGTTCATGATTACCGGCTTATTGAAGAAAGTGTTCGGCAGCCGCAACGAGCGGCTGCTCAAACAGTACCGTCGCACGGTGCGCGCGGTCAACGCACTCGAGCCGCAGGTCTCTGCCCTGTCCGATGAGCAACTGCGCGCCAAAACGGAAGAATTCCGCGGCCGGATCCGCGCCCGGCTGGCCACCTCCGATGGTTCGGCGACAGCCGGTCAGCCCGCTGATACCGAAAAGCTGCGACGCGCGGCTCTCGACGAACTGTTACCCGAAGCCTTTGCCGTGGTGCGCGAGGCCGGCAAGCGGGTGCTGGGCATGCGCCATTTCGATGTCCAGCTCGTCGGCGGCATCGCGCTGCATAACGGCAAGATTGCCGAAATGCGTACCGGTGAGGGCAAGACGCTGGTGGCTACATTGCCGGCTTATCTTAATGCTCTTGCCGAAACCGGCGTGCACATCGTGACGGTGAACGATTACCTGGCCCAGCGCGACGCCGACTGGATGGGGCGCATCTATCGTTTCCTCGGACTCACTGTCGGTGTCAACCTGTCGCAGATGGAGCACGACCTGAAGCAGCAGGCCTATCGTGCCGACATCACCTATGGCACCAACAATGAATTCGGATTCGATTACCTGCGCGACAACATGGTCTACGAGTTGTCGGAGAAAGTGCAACGGGGACTGGCGTTCGCGATTGTCGACGAGGTGGATTCGATCCTGATCGACGAGGCGCGCACGCCGCTGATCATTTCCGGACAGGCGGAAGACACCACGGATCTTTATGTGCGGATGAATGCCGTCGCCCCCAAGCTCACCCGGCAGAAAGAGGAAAAGTCGCCGGGTGATTACTGGGTGGACGAAAAGGGTCACCAGGTGATTCTGTCCGAAGAGGGCCACGAACACGCCGAGACCCTGCTTGCACAGGCGGGACTGCTGCCGGAAGGGGGCAGCCTGTATGACGCTGCCAACATCGGGCTGATGCATCACCTGAACGCGGCATTGCGTGCGCACAGCCTGTTTCATCGTGACCAGCAGTACGTGGTACAGAACAACGAAATCGTCATCGTCGACGAATTCACCGGCCGCCTGATGCCGGGACGGCGCTGGTCTGACGGGCTGCACCAGGCGATCGAGGCCAAGGAGGGCGTGGAGATCCAGAAGGAGAACCAGACTCTGGCCACGATCACCTTCCAGAACTATTTCCGGATGTACGGAAAACTGTCCGGGATGACCGGCACCGCGGATACCGAAGCCTACGAGTTCCAGCAGATCTACGGGCTTGAGACCGTGGTGATTCCGACACACCATCCGATGATCCGCGACGACCGCATGGACCAGGTCTTCCGCACCAGCCGCGAAAAATACGCAGCAATCATCGAGGATATCCGCGGCTGTTACGAGCGCGGGCAGCCGGTGCTGGTAGGCACGACTTCGATCGAAAATTCCGAGTACATTTCCGGTGTGCTGCAGAAGGCTGGATTGACGCATAACGTGCTCAACGCCAAGCAGCACGCGCGTGAAGCCGAGATCGTGATCCAGGCCGGCCGCCCGAAAGTCATCACCATCGCCACCAATATGGCGGGGCGCGGCACGGACATAGTCCTCGGCGGCAATCCCGAACCGGAAATCAACCGCATCCTTGCCGACGAGTCGCTGGACCGGAGTGCCCGCGAGAAGCGCGTTGCCGAGCTTCGCGAGGAGTGGCGGCGGCGCCACGACGAGGTGGTCAAGGCCGGGGGGCTGCACATAGTCGGTACCGAGCGGCATGAATCGCGGCGGATCGACAACCAGTTGCGCGGGCGTTCCGGCCGCCAGGGCGACCCGGGATCCAGCCGGTTCTACCTCGCGCTGGATGATTCGTTGCTGCGGATATTCGCATCGGACCGGGTTGCCGCGATCATGGAGCGCCTGAAGATGCCCGATGGGGAAGCGATCGAACATCCCTGGGTGACGCGCTCCATCGAGAACGCGCAGCGCAAGGTCGAGGCGAGAAACTTCGACATGCGCAAGCACCTGCTGGAGTATGACGACGTCGCCAACGACCAGCGCAAGGTGATCTACCAGCAGCGCAACGAACTGCTCGACAGTTCGGACGTGTCGGCCACCATCGCGGCAATGCGCACCGACGTCATTCGCAGCCATTTCGTGCAGTACATCCCGCCGGGCAGTCTGGAAGAACAGTGGCAGGTGGAGGGACTGGAAGCCGTGCTGCGTGGCGAACTCGCCCTGGATCTGCCGATCAGCCAGTGGCTTAAAGACAATACCCATCTCGAGGAAGAGGCGCTGCTGCAGCGCATTGTCGAAGCCGCCCATGCGCGTTACGCGGAAAAGACAGCCGCGGTGGATCCAGCTGCAATGCGACAGTACGAGCGCGCCATCATGCTGCAGAGCGTCGATTCGCACTGGCGTGAGCATCTGGCGGCGCTGGATCATCTGCGCCAGGGCATACATTTGCGCGGTTATGCGCAGAAAAACCCGACCCAGGAGTACAAGCGCGAAGCCTTCGAGCTGTTTTCGCTATTGCTCGACATGGTCAAGACCGATGTCACGCGCATACTGATGACCGTGCAGATCCGCAGCGCGGAGGAACTGCGCGCAGCCGAGGAACACGAAGCCCTGCAGAACATCCAGTATCAGCATGCCGAGGCGCCGGACAGCCCCGTCGAGGATTCCCCGGCAGAGGCCGGCGAGGATTTCCCCGGCGTACCCGATGATGCCGAAAAAGCGCAGCCGTTCGTGCGCGGCGGCCAGAAAGTCGGCCGCAATGACCCCTGTCCGTGCGGATCGGGAAAAAAATACAAGCAGTGCCATGGCAGGCTGACCTGACGCATGCCAGTCAACCTCAATCCGCCGGATCCGCACTCGCTGCTTCCAGTGGCCGGGGTGAGGCTGGGCATCGCGCAAGCGGGTGTTCGCAAATCCGGGCGCAAGGATCTGTTGCTGATCGTGCTTGATGAGGGTGCGCGGGTCGCCGGCGTATTTACCCAGAACCGCTTCTGTGCCGCGCCCGTGGTGGTGGCGCGGCAGCATCTGTCGATGAATGATCCGGAACAGGGCGTGAGGGCGCTGCTGATCAATACCGGCGTGGCCAATGCCGGCACCGGCAAGGAAGGCCTAGCACGCGCAAGGCAGACCTGCGCCGAGGCGGCGCGGCTGCTGGGCTGCGAACCGACCCAGGTGTTGCCATTCTCGACCGGCGTCATCATGGAACCGCTGCCGGTGGAGCGTATCGTGGCGGGATTGCCTGCCTGCGCAGCTGCACTGAAGTCGGACACATGGGCAGATGCCGCCGAGGCGATCATGACCACCGATACGGTGCCGAAAGCGGCGTCACGGCAGTTTCCGGTAGGTGGTACAACGATCACGGTCACCGGCATTGCCAAGGGCGCGGGCATGATCCATCCGGGCATGGCCACCATGCTCGGATTCATGGCCACCGACGCCAAGGTCAGTCAACCTCTGGTCAAGGCTGCCGTGAGCCATGCCGCACAACGCTCCTTCAACTGCATCACCGTTGACGGCGACACCTCGACCAACGACAGTTTCATGTTGATCGCGAGTGGCAAGGCGGACATGCCCGAGATCACCGATGCAAAGAGCGCGGAGTATCTGGCCTTTCGCGATGCAGTCACCGCAGTGGCTGTCACACTGGCGCAGGCCATCGTGCGCGACGGCGAAGGCGCAACAAAATTCATCACGGTGAAGGTGGAAGCCGGACGCAGCGAGGAGGAGTGTCGCAAGGTGGCCTACGCAATTGCGCATTCACCGCTGATCAAGACCGCGTTCTTCGCCTCCGACCCCAACCTCGGGCGGATACTTGCCGCCATCGGTTATGCCGGGATCACCGATCTCGAGGTTGAGGGCGTCGAGCTTTACCTTGATGACGTGCTGGTGGCGCAGCATGGCGGCCGCCACCCCGGCTACCAGGAAGCCGAAGGCCAGCGCGTGATGAAACAGCCGGAGATCACGGTGCGCGTGGTCTTGAACAGGGGGCGGGCTTCGGCCGTGGTGTGGACCTGCGACCTGTCGCACGACTATGTCAGCATCAACGCCGACTATAGAAGTTAAATATCAATTTAATCATATAGTTATGAAGAAACCCCCGCCCGCTGCGGAATCCCTTATAGCGCGTGCCGAGGTACTGCTGGCGCGACTCGAACAATTGCTGCCTGCCAGCACCGCACCTACGGACTGGAAGGCATCCATCGCATTCCGTTGGCGCAAAAAGGGCGCGCAGGCGGTACTGGAACCGATACACCAGGTGCACCGCATTGACCTTCGCGATCTGTGCGGCATCGACGAACAGAAGGAACGGGTAGAGCGCAACACCCGGCAGTTCGTCGACGGATTGCCCGCCAACAACGTGTTGCTGACTGGCGCCCGCGGCACCGGCAAATCCTCGCTGATCAAGGCACTGCTCAACAAGTACGCGACCCGGGGGCTGCGCGTGATCGAAGTCGAGAAACGCGATCTCACCGACCTGCCCGACATTGTCGAACTGATCCACGCGCGTCCTGAACGTTTCATACTTTATTGCGACGACCTGTCATTCGAGGCGGACGAACCCGGCTACAAGGCGCTGAAAGTCGTGCTCGACGGTTCGGTCGCTGCGGCATCGGAGAACTGCCTGATCTATGCCACCTCCAACCGCCGACACCTGATGCCCGAGTTCATGCATGAGAACCTCGAATACCAGCATGTCGGCGAGGAAATCCACCCCGGCGAGACCAGTGAGGAAAAAGTTTCGCTGTCCGAGCGATTCGGTCTGTGGGTGTCGTTCTATCCCTTCGACCAGGACGAGTACCTGCGCATCGTCAGGGTCTGGCTGGAGCATTTCAGGGTGTCCGGTGGAAAAAGTGCCGAGGTCGAGCATGCCGCTCTGCAATGGGCATTGGCGCGCGGTTCGCGCAGTGGCCGCGTCGCCTGGCAGTTCGCCCGTGACTGGGCCGGCCGCACCCGGCTCAACCGCCGCAAGTAACCGTCATGCCTGCGCCGGCCGCCGCCCGCCGGCGCATCGACGTTGTGGCGGCGGTAATCCAGCAGTTGGACGGCAGCTTTCTGCTGGCGCAACGCCCTGCGGGAAAAGTCTACGCGGGCTACTGGGAGTTTCCGGGAGGCAAGGTGGAGGATGGCGAGACCCCGGCCGCTGCGCTGTCGCGCGAACTCCATGAAGAACTGGGGATAGACGTTGTCACTGCGTATCCCTGGATCATCCGTGATTTCGATTATCCGCACGCCGATGTGCGCCTGCATTTTTTCCGCGTCCGTGCCTGGAACGGTGAGCCGCACGGGCGCGAGGCGCAGGCCTTTGCCTGGCAGCAGCTTGGGGCCATTGATGTCGCCCCCGTGCTGCCGGCGAACGGGCCGGTATTTGCGGCGATGGCATTGCCCGAGGTCTACGGCATCACAGGTTTTCCGCACTCCGATCCCGACGGCGCGCTGGCCCGCGTGGATGCCGCACTCGATCGCGGACTGAGTCTGGTGCAGGTGCGAGCAAAGGATTGGCCGCAAGCTGTCCTTGAAAGATTTGCGGCTGCGGTGGTCGAACATGCGCATCGCCGTGGTGCGAAGGTCTTGATCAACGGCGATGCCGGTCTGGCGGCACACACGGGTGCCGATGGCGTGCATCTGACCGCGGGCCAGCTGCTAGCCGCGGAAGTGCGACCGGCACTGCCTCTGGTTGCGGCGTCATGCCACACCGCGGCTGACATTGCCAGATCCGAAGCATTGCAACTTGATTTTGCGGTGCTGGGGCCAGTCTGCGCGACACCCACGCACCCCGGTGCGGTGCTGCTGGGCTGGGAAGGATTCAGGAATCTGGCGGCGGTAGCGCGGATTCCGCTCTACGCGCTGGGCGGGCTGATGCCGGCGGATCTGCAGCGGGGCCTGTCCTGCGGTGCGCATGGCATCGCCATGGTGCGGGGAGCCTGGGATTAGGCGGCGGGTGCGAAACCGGTCCGGTTGCCGCTAGCTCGGTCGCGGGTTGCGTTCCTCGAGATCTTCCGTAGGCAATTCAGCATCGTCAAGCTCGACAACGGGTACCCGGTAGCGTTCGGTAGCCCAGGCACCGAGGTCGATCATCTTGCAGCGCTCGGAACAGAACGGCCGGAAGCGGTTCTCCGGGTTCCATTCTGCGCTTGCACCGCACTGCGGGCATGCCACCAGTCTGACGGTCATGACTCAGAGGTTGCAGAAAGTCAGTTCAAAATCGACGTCGGTATCCGCTGCCTTGGGGCGCTGTATGCCTTCCTGCGTGGTGAAGCGGATGTTCAGCGCGTACTTGTTGGCACTGATCTCGGGTATGCAGGAATAGTCGCCGGAGAGCCGGATGCGCAGCATTTGCGCCAGGCGTCCAGCCATCATCTGCTGGTAGACGCCCTGGTGTGCGGTCTGGGTGGTGGTCTTGCCGCTTTCGCGCAGCAGGCGCAGCACGATGCTGATCGCATCGCGCGTGGGCATGAAAGGCGCCAGCCACTGTTGCAGGTCGTGCCGCCGCTGGTCGGGGGATTGCTGCAGCCAGTAGTGGTAGGACGGCAGGTCGAATTCGCAGACGCCTCCCGGGATGCCGGTGCGCTGTTTGATGCTCATCAACCATTCGTTTTCGCGCAGCTCCTGGCCAACTTTGCCCGAAGCCTGGTAGAGCCGGGCGGAAGCCTGGTCGATCTGCCACAACACATTGTCCAGCGCCTCTTCCGAAATGTCGGGATTGTCGCGCAGCACTTCAAGCGTTTGCTTCTGGCGTTCGAGCTCCTGCAGCAAATCGGACTTGAGGTCGGCCCGACTGGCGACTTCGAGTATTTCGAAAATCAGCAGCAATGCGACATGGTGTTCCGGGCCGTCATTTTTGCCCTGGAAATAGTCGATGCGGTCAAACAGGTGCTCCAGGCGCAGCAAGGTCCGCACGCGCTCGCTCAGGGGATGCTCGTAGACAATCACGGCCGGGACGCCCGATGGAGTAAGGTTTGAATTCAGTTGCGGGAGTATCGGACAAAAACCAGAAAAAATAAAGGCTTAAGCCGTCCCGGTAAAACGAATTCAGCCGCGATTCGCCGTAATGCCGGACAGCTTCAGGTATTGCTGATGAAGGGCCTCAACCTGCTTGCGCAATCTGGGGATGTCGCCGTCGTTGCGGATGATGTCATCAGCGGCGGCCAGCCGCTGTTGCCGTGGCAGCTGCGCGGCCATGATGGCGCGTACCGCATTTTCGGTCAGGTTGTTGCGCTGCATGGTCCGGGTCAACTGCAGCGATTCTTCGCAGTCGATGACCAGCACCCGCTGGACGAGGTCGCGGTAACCGCCCTTTTCCAGCAGCAGAGGCACTACCAGAAGCACGTAGGGAGCGACGGATTTGGCGACCCTGGCGCGTGCAAGCCCGCCGATCAGCGGGTGCAGTATGCCTTCCAGGCGCGCCCGTCCTCCCGGGTCTGCAAACACCAGTTCGCGCATTGCGGCACGGTCCAGACCGCCATTGGCAGCGACAACCTTTGGTCCGAAGGCGGCGATGATGCCAGGCATTGCCGATCCGTCCGGGCGGGTGAGTTCGTGCGAGATTTCATCGGTATCGATGACTTCGGCGCCCAGTTCGCCGAAAAGCGCTGCTGCACGGGATTTGCCGGATCCGATGCCGCCGGTAAGTCCGATGCAGTACGGCATGTTTCAGAGCGGTCCGAGATAGGCCCGGGTCAGCCCCTGCCCATGAAGCAGTGCGATCATTCCGGCGATGGCAAGGTAGGGGCCGAACGGGATCGGGATGCTGCGGCCGCGCCCGGCGAAAACGATCAGGCCGATGCCAATGACGGCACCGACCATCGACGACAGCAGGACGGTCAGCGGCAGCATCTCCCAGCCCAGCCAGGCGCCGATGGCCGCCAGCAGCTTGAAGTCGCCGTAGCCCATGCCCTCCTTGCCGGTCGCCCACTTGAATATCCAGTACACGCTCCACAGCGAAAGATAACCCGCGGCGGCGCCGATCACGGCGGAGTGCAGTGGAGAGTAAGTGGCGTTGATGTTGAAAAGCAGCCCAAGCCACAGCAGCGGCAAGGTGATGCTGTCGGGCAGGTAGAAGGTATCCAGGTCGATGAATGTCAGTGCAATCATCGCCCAGGTAAAAATCAGAGCGCCGGCCGCGGCCCAGCCATAACCGAAGTGCCAGGCCACGTAACCCGAGAGGATACCGGTGAGGATTTCCACTGCGGGGTATCGCGGTGAAATGGCGCCGCCGCAGCCGGAGCATTTGCCACGCAGCGCGAGCCAACTGGCGACCGGAATGTTTTCCAGGGCCGAAATCCGGTGGCCGCAGGCAGGGCAGGCCGAGCGGGGTACGACCAGGTTGTAGCGCTCGTGCGCCTGCGGCTCCTGCCCTGCCAGTTCGGCGCACTCGGCGCGCCATTGCCGTTCCATCATTTTCGGCAGGCGGTGGATGACGACATTGAGGAAGCTGCCGACGCACAGGCCGAACAGCATGGCGCAGACGGCAAATACGGGCGGATTCGTCAGTAAGCTGGTCATGGTCGGGGCCGGTATCCGGGATTAGGGGACACGTTGCGGCGGGTGGCTGGCCGCATTGCCAGCCGGGCGGGGGATGGCGCGTCCGCGCGCCATCCCGGTTATACGGCGGATCCCAGTTTGAAAATCGGCAGGTACATGGCGATCACCATGCCACCGATCAGCGTACCCAGCACCACCATGATCATCGGCTCCATCAGGCTGGACAATGCCTCGACGGCGTCGTCGACTTCCTGTTCAAAGAAGTCGGCAACTTTGCCCAGCATGGCGTCAAGGGAGCCGGCTTCTTCGCCGATCATCGTCATCTGGATCACCATGCTCGGGAAAACATCGGCGCCCTGCATCGACGAGGTCAGGCTGGCGCCGGTTGCAACCTCGCTCTGGATTTTTTTTGTGGCAACGTAGTATTCGTAATTGCCCGCGGCACCGGCAACCGAACTCAGCGCTTCGACCAGCGGCACGCCGGCGGCAAACATCGTGGCCAGCGTCCGCGTCCAGCGCGCAATGGATGATTTGCGGATCAGGTCGCCGAACACGGGGACGCGCAGGATCAACCGATCCATAAAAATCTGCATTTTTGTTGAACGTTTCCAGGTCCAGAAAAACGCGTAGATCGCGACACCTGCGCCGCCGAACAGGAAAAACCAGTTGGCTACCACAAAATCTGAAATGGCCATCACGATCAGCGTGGGCGTCGGCAGGTCTGCGCCGAAGCTTTTGAACACTTCCTTGAACGCCGGGATCACGAAGATCATGATGATCGCGGTAATTACCACGGCGACCACGATAATCGCTATGGGATAAAAAAGCGCCGACTTGATCTTGGCCTTGATACCGAGGATTTTTTCCTTGTAGGTGGCCAGGCGGTCGAGCAGGCTCTCCAGGATACCTGCAGCCTCGCCGGCCCCGACCAGGTTGCAGAACAACGGATCAAAATGCAGGGGGTGTTTTTCGAAGGCCTGCTTCAGGTTCATCCCGGTCTCGACGTCGGACTTGATGGTCATCAGCAGCCGTGCGACGGCGGGATTGCTGTGGCCCTTGCCGACGATGTCGAAGGCCTGCAGCAGCGGCACGCCAGATTTCATCATCGTTGCCAGCTGGCGGGTGAACAGCGTGATGTCCTTGTCGGTTACGGTGCCCCCCGTACCCATGCGCTGCTTTTTGACCTCGACGATCTTGATACCCTGGCGACGCAGTGTCGCATTGACCTGGGCTTCGCCGGTGGCCTGCATTTCCCCGCGCACGGTTTTTCCTGCGCGGTCCTGACCGACCCAGCGGAACGTGAATTCCTTGATTTCTGCTTTACGTGCTGCGGCGGTAGCCATTCGGGCCTCCAAAATCTCTCAATGAACCAATAAGTTACGATTGGCCATCGGGGAATAATGCCTTTCCTGCAGGCCTTTGTAAAGGCTGCATTCCACGGTGGGTGATGGCCCTGCGACCGGCTCAGGGTGCCAGTAACCTGACGCTTTTGATCACCCGGTCTTGGGTCTGGACGATTTCCAGCGGATGGCCCGCAATCCGCACGCTGGTATTAGGCTCCGGGATGTCCTGCAGATGCTCGAGTATCAGCCCGTTCAGGGTCTTCGGACCGTCCAGCGGGAAACTGAAGCCGAGCTTGCGGTTGAGTTCGCGCAACAGGATGCTGCCCTCGACCACGTAGCTGCCGTCCGGCTGCCGGTGCAGCCCGCGAGCAGTCAGCGGCGACTGCGTGGTGAACTCACCGATGATTTCCTCAAGGATGTCCTCGAGGGTGACCAGGCCCATGATCTCGCCGTATTCGTCCACCACCAGGCTGACACGATCCTCGTGCTCCTGGAAATTCTGGATCTGCGACAGCAGCGGTGTGGCGGAAGGGACGAAATAGGGTTCCCGCACCAGCTCCTGCAGGCTCTCCCGGGTCAGTTCTTCGCGCTGGATCAGTGTCAGCACGTGCCGCACGCGCAACGTGCCGATTACGTTATCCAGCTGATCCTGGTAGACCACGACCCGGCGGTGGTGCGCCGTGGACAACTGTTGCGCCAGGTCTTCGATCGGCAGGTCGATGTCGACGCCCTCGATCTGGTTGCGCGGCACCATGATGTCGTCGACGGTGCTGGCGCCGATCTCCAGCAGGTTGAGCAATACCGAGGCATGTTTTTTCGGCAGGACGTTCGATGATTCGAGCACGATGGTGCGGATCTCGTCGATGGACAGCGGCTGCGCACCCGAATCGGCCGGCTGCATTCGCAGGACCTTGAGTGCCACCCGCAGTACCGCGTCCGTGGAAACCGTCAGCAGCTGGACGAAAGGCGCGGTGATGAATGCCAGGCCGCGCATGGGCCACGATACAAAACGCGAAATGTTTTCCGCGCTGTGCTGACCCAGCCGCTTGGGTACGATTTCGCCGACGACAATGGAAAAATAGGTGACGCCGACGACGACGACCGCCGTGGCGATTATGTTGCTGAGCTTGACTTCCATGCCCTGCAAGCGCAGCCATGCCGCAAAAGGTTCTGCGAGTATGGCTTCGCCGACGATGCCGTTGAGCAGGCCGATCGAGGTAATTCCGATCTGTACCGTCGACAGGAATCGCGTCGGTTCCGCGCTGAGCTTGACCGCTGCGGCGGCAAGTTTGTCACCCCTTTGTGCAAGAGTGGCGAGCTTGGACTGCCGCGCGGTCAGCAACGCGACCTCCGACATGGCGAACGCCCCGTTGAGCAGGATCAGGCAGACAAGTATCAGTACTTCCATATGGGCACCTCAGGGCTGCAGCGGCACGATGGTTGTTGGCGCAGGCCGTATCAGCCGCGGCCGAGCAGCACTTCAAGCACGAACTTGCTGCCCAGATAGGCCAATACCAGCAACAGAAAACCGGCAAGCGTCCAGCGCACGGCGACGCGTCCGCGCCAGCCGTGAAAATGACGGCCGAACAGCAGGGCGCCGAACACCAGCCAGGAAACGAAACCGAAAATGGTCTTGTGGTTGAGCCGCGCGGCCTTGCCGAACAGTTCCTCGGAAAACAGCACGCCGCTGGCCAGCGTCAGCGAAAGCATGACGAATCCCGCCCAGATGATGCGGAACAGCAGCGTTTCCATGGTCAGCAGGGGTGGCAGTTTCTGCAGCCCGGCGGGCAGCACGCCCTGGTGCAGCCGCCGTTCCAGCATCGCCATCAGCAGCACGTGCAGCGACGCGATCGTGAACAGGCTGTAGGCGAGCATCGAAATCACCAGATGCAGCTTGAAGGCGACCAGTTCTGTATTCGGCAGCGGTCTAGCTGCGGGGAACAGCGCCGGCAGCAGGGTTGCGAGCGCGGCGGCCGGCATGATCAGCGCCTGCAGTCCCTCCAGGCGGTAGAACAGGCTGCCCAACCAGTAAATCAGAACGGTCAGCCACAGGATCGCGGAAACGGCGTCGCCGACACCGATGCGCATCGTGTTGCCGGAAAACATCGCGCCGAACAGCACGGCCGTGTGCACACCGAGTGCGATCAGCACGCCGAGGCGTTCCGCAGTGGATCGCGCAGTGACCGGCGCGTGTGCCGTCGCCGACCAGTGCAGTCGCCAGAAGTAGACCGCCATCACCGCGTAGAGAAGCGCGCTGATGAGATACGGTAAAATGTCCTGCATCTTTCAAGTTTACCCGAACGCACAACCCATGTTTGACAACCTTACCGGCCGGCTGTCGCGTGTCGTCAAGACGCTGCGCGGTGAAGCACGCCTTACCGAAAGCAACATCCAGGATGCACTGCGCGAAGTGCGGGTCGCGCTGCTCGAGGCCGACGTCGCGCTGCCAGTGGTGCGTGAATTCATCGACCGGGTACGCGGGAAGGCCGTGGGCCAGGAGGTCATCGGCAGCCTGACCCCGGGCCAGGCGCTGGTTGGCGTCGTGCATCGCGAACTCGTTGCGCTGATGGGTGAGCGCAGCGAATCGCTGAACCTCGCCGCACAGCCACCCGCGGTCATCCTGCTGGCTGGTCTGCAGGGGGCCGGCAAAACCACGACCGCGGGCAAGCTGGCGCGCTGGTTGCGCACCGAACAGCGCAAGAAAGTGTTGCTTGCCAGTTGCGACATCTACCGCCCGGCGGCGATCGAGCAGTTGAAAGTGCTCTCGGCGCAGGTCGATGCTGATTTTTATGAGGCGCCGGCGGAAACCGGCCCGGCTGCAATTGCCCGGGCAGCGCTGCATCATGCGCGCACGCATTTCCACGACGTACTGATTGTCGATACCGCCGGCCGGCTGGCGATCGACGAGGCCATGATGCAGGAAATACGCACGCTGCACGCGGCCCTGAATCCGGTAGAAACGCTCTTCGTGGTCGACGCCATGCAGGGCCAGGATGCGGTCAACGTCGCCAAGGCGTTTGGTGACGCTTTGCCGCTGACCGGCGTGATCCTGACCAAACTCGACGGCGATGCGCGCGGCGGCGCAGCGCTGTCGGTTCGGCATGTCACCGGCAAACCGGTCAAGTTCGCAGGCGTCGGTGAAAAACTCACCGGACTCGAAGCTTTCCATCCCGACCGCATGGCATCGCGCATTCTCGGCATGGGCGACGTGCTGTCGCTGATCGAGGATGTGCAGAAGTCGGTGGATCACGCGGAGGCCGAAAAACTCGCGCGCAAGGTCAAGAGCGGCAAAGGATTCGACCTGGAGGATTTCAAGCAGCAGGTGGCGCAGATGCGCAAGATGGGCGGCGTGGGTGCGCTGATGGACAAGCTGCCGGCTCAATTCGCGCAGGCCGCGCAGGCGGCGCCGCAGATGGACGACAAGGCCATCCGCAGGCTCGAAGGCATCATCAACTCCATGACGCCTTACGAGCGTGCGAAACCCGAACTGATCAAGGCTTCGCGCAAGCGGCGCATCGCCGCCGGCGCCGGCGTCAGCGTGCAGGAAGTCAACCGCCTGCTCAGCCAGTTCGAGCAGACCCAGAAAATGATGAAAATGGTGGCCAAGGGCGGCATGGCAAAAATGATGCGCTCGATGAAAGGCATGTTTCCGGGCATGCGCTGAACGGCGCCGCCCGGTTATTTCAGGCTGAATCCCTGGCTGCGGATGTAGTCCCCGAAATCCGCGCGTTCCGGTGCTGCGTACTGCCGCGCCTTGTCTTCCGACCAGCCGTAGAATTCCGACTCGCCGAACTGCGCCACGCGGCGCTGCTTGGCGTATGCATGGTGCGCATGCCGTCTGCGGTCGTAGGCATCGACATGGTCGCGCAGCCGGGATTCGTCGTAGCGGTCGGTATGCACAGTGACTTCCAGCGGCAAGCGCGGGCTGATGTGCCCTGGCGTTGCGGGGTAACCCACGCAAAGGCCCGCGACCGGAAACACGCCATCGGGCAGCCCGAGCTCGCGGCTGTTTGCGGCGGCCGCGTTACGGATCGCGCTGATCGGACAGGTGCCGAGGCCCGCGGCTTCGGCGGCACGGATGAAATTCATCATCACGATGCCGGCATCGACTGCAGCATTCATGAAGTGATCCAGATGTTCGTTGGCGAAGGGTTTGCCGCGCCAGGTGCCGATGTGACGGATACGGCGGTTGTTGCCGCAGAACACCAGGAACACCGGCGCGTCCAGTATCCATTTCATGTCAGGAATGGTGGCGACTATGCGTTCACGTTTGCCGGCATCGGCGACATGGATGATGTCAGCCTGTTGCAGGTCGCTCTTGCTGGGCGCCGACAGTGCGCAGGCGAACAGCAGCTGCAGCAGTTCCGGGTCCACCGGAGTCGCGGCATAACGGCGGATGGACCGGTGCTCCGCTATTCGCGCCAGATCGGCGCTTCCGGGCTGGTCATCGCTGGCGGCGTATCGAGCGCCGTAACGCGTTTGCAGCGCGGCCGAGATGCGTGCGGCGGGTGAGAGACCAGGGTCAGGCATAATTTATCCTTTAAAATCAAATATTTATTTTTGTTCCGGGATATTGCGTCGATTCATGCAGGTACTGGAGAGTGGCACCGCTATTGTTGCGTGTGGGTGAAAAACTAGCGTAAAATCCGGCCCTTTCGACTCTTTCGGTCGACAGGAATCCGTCATGGTAGTCATCCGTTTGGCACGTGGGGGCGCAAAAAAGCGCCCGTTCTTCAATCTCGTGGTTGCCGACTCGCAATTTCCGCGTGACGGCCGCTTCATCGAGCGTATCGGATTCTACAATCCCAAGGCGCCCGAGGGCAGCGAGCGTCTGCGCGTCAATCGGGAACGCGTTGCGTTCTGGCAAAGCAAGGGCGCCTTGCTGTCAGACACGGTGACCCGGCTCGTCAAGCAGGCCGGTGCGCAGAAAGCTGCCTGAGCAGCTGGTGGTAATGGGGCGCATAGTCGCCCCCTACGGGATCAAGGGCTGGATCAAGGTACAACCCTTTACCGGTTCCCCGCACGGTTTGCTGGACTACGCAGCCTGGCAGGTTGGCCGGGAAGGCGAATGGCAGGAGCGGGTTGTCGAGTCGGCGAAGGTCCACGGCTCAGCTGTGGTTGCAAAACTGGGCGGAGTCGAAGGGCGGGACGAAGCCGCTGCGCTGCAGGGACAACGCATCGCGGTTTCGCGAAGCGGGTTTCCGGAACCGGCGGCTGGTGAATATTACTGGGCCGACCTGATCGGGCTCAGGGTGGTCAACGCCGAGGGTGTGACGCTGGGCACGGTTTCGAGGCTGTTCGAGACCGGTGCGAACGATGTGATGGTGGTGGATGGCGATCGCGAACGGCTGTTGCCTTTCATCGGGCCGGTGATCATGAAAGTGGATCTTCGGGACGGTGTCATCGAAGTGGATTGGGATGCGGACTACTGATGCTGCAGTTCGATGTAGTCACGCTGTTCCCCGAGATGTTCGACGCGGTGACGGAACTTGGTGTCACCGGCAGGGCGCGCGAGCGGGGGTTGTACCAGTTCGTGGCATGGAATCCGCGGGATTTTGCGGTGAATGCGCATAGGACCGTGGATGACCGCCCGTATGGCGGCGGTCCCGGGATGGTGATGATGGCCGAACCGGTGGGCAAGGCGCTGCAGGCGGCGCAACGGCGGCAGATCAGCGCAGGTGTCGCCGAGCCGAGGCTGATGCACCTGACGCCGCAGGGGCGGCCGCTGGATCATCCGACAGTGGCCGGACTGGCGCGTGAGGCAGGCATAGTGTTGCTGGCCGGGCGCTATGAAGGTGTCGACGAGCGTGTGCTGGAGCAGATGTCAGTCGAGGAAATTTCCATCGGCGACTACGTGCTGAGTGGCGGTGAACTGGGCGCGATGGTGGTGATGGATTGCGTAGTGCGGCAATTGCCCGGGGCACTGGGCGATGCCGAATCGGCGAGTCAGGATTCATTCGTCGACGGACTGCTGGATTGCCCGCATTACACGCGCCCGGAGGTGTACGAGGGCGCGGCAGTGCCGGCAGTGCTGCTTTCAGGGAATCATGCCGCGATTGCGCGGTGGCGGCTGAAGCAGGCGCTGGGGCGCACGTGGCTGCGCAGACCGGATCTGATGGAACGGCGCAAGCTGACCGCCGAGGAACAGGCTCTGCTTGACGAGTACAGGCGGGAACAGGCAGCAGGCAGCAGCAAGGCTTAACCGCGGACGCCATGACGGCGCACGCAACAAGTTTTAAGGAGTCAGGACATGAACGTCATACAGCAGCTGGAGCAGGAAGAAATCAAGCGTCTGGGGCGCAAGATGCCGGAGTTCGTCACCGGCGACACGGTGATCGTCAACGTCAACGTCGTCGAGGGCGAACGCAAGCGGGTGCAGGCCTACGAAGGAGTGGTCATTGCCAAGCGTAACCGCGGCATCAACTCTTCGTTCATCGTGCGCAAGATTTCATCGGGCGAAGGTGTTGAGCGGACCTTCCAGACCTATTCACCGTCGATCGCGAGCATCGAGATCAAGCGCCGCGGCGATGTCGGACGCGCGAAGCTCTATTACCTGCGTGGCCTGTCGGGCAAGGCGGCGCGGATCAAGGAGAAGCTGACCATCAACGTTGCTGCCGGCGCCGATGCCGAGACGGTCGTTGAAGCCGAGTCGGGAGTCGCCGAGAAGTAGGAACCGGATATTCCGGGCAAAAGGCGGCTGCGGCCGCCTTTTTCTTTACCGGCTGCCCGGTCGTTTTGGAGGGCTCCGCCGACCCCCGCTAAAATGACTTCATGACAAGCATCAGACGCATTGTCTCCGCGATCGCGCTCGGAAGCCTGCTGACAGTGCAGCCTGCCCTTGCCGCGGATGCTCCTGACGGACTTGAGAACACGCGCAGCCTCGCGCGGTCTGGTGCATTGCAGCTCGCACTTCAGCGTGTCGACATGTTGCAACCGGCCGATGCTGCCGGACCGCGCTGGGCGGAATGGCAACTCCTGCGGCTGCAATTGCTTGCTGAGTCCGGCCGTCACGAAGAACTGATGAGGCAGGCGGCAATGCCCGGCAAATGGACTGAACCGGCACGGGTGGAGCTGCATGTGCTGGCCGCGCAGTCCGCGCTTGTGCTGGGGCGGGCGGCGGCGGCGCGCGATCATGCTGCGCGCGCGTTGTGGACCGACGGCATCGATGTTGCGCTTATCCGCCGGATGAGGCTGCTGGTCATCCGCAGTTACGCCCGGGAAGGAAAGGCTGACGAGGCCTATCGCAGCATGCTGCGCTTCCAGCAGGACTACCGGCCGCTGGATGCGGCGACGGCGACGGAATTCGTGAACGCACTCCTCGATCTCGGCCTTGCCGGTGAAGCCGTCAACTTGCTGGGACTGCTTGACGAACACGGTGCGGCGAAATTGCGCCTGCGCCTGCATACCGGGCTGGTCAAGGCTCCCGATGCCATAACTCAGGCGCGGGCAGCAATGACACGTGGCGATGAGCCGCAATGGTTGCGTGTGATTCTCGATGCCGCGACGCGGCAGCCTTCCCCAACGCTGGAAATCGAAGCGCGCGAACGCCTGTTGAATTACAGGGATCAACCTGCGGCTGCTGCGCCCGGGTTGTGGGAAAATTACGCCGGCTATGCCCGCGGCAATGCCAACGTCCACCAACTGCTTGCCGGGGACGAGCCGGGCTGGCTGGAATTCGCGTTGCAGCGTCGTGCCGGAGAGCCCGCGGCTGCCCGCGCCTATCTGGGATTTCTGGCGCGCCATGCCGAAAGCGAGCCCGTGCGGCGGCGGGCGCAGGAGGAACTTGCGGCGGCGTTTCAAGCCGCCGGATTGCCGCGCACGGCCCTGCGCCTGTTTGCCGCCTGGCCGGGCGATGCGGGCAGGCTGACGGTATCAACCCGGCACATCCTGGGCGGACTGGCCGTGAAGCTGGATGATCCGGAGCGCGCCTCGGATTACTGGAACGGACTTCCGGCGCCGATTGACGTGCCATTGTTGAACTGGGAAGTCAGGCTGGCAGCACTGGCGCTGCGCGCCGGCCGTACTGCCATGGCAACGGACGCGGCCAAAAAACTTGCCGATGGCAGGCCGGCGATTCCACCGTCGTTGTTGCCGGAATGGCTGGTGCTTGCCCGACAGTTTTCCGATCATGGCCTCGCCAACGGCGCGCTCGTGCTGTACGAAGCGGCGTTGCCCCATGCCGGCACACAGGCAGACTTCGTGCTGGCCGGGATGGCGCAGGTTTACGAATCCGGCAACCTGCCGTTGCTGGCTGCCGACTATTACCTGCGCTCGGCGTTGCGCGCTGCGGCGCCGGAGGCCGCCGCCGGCGCAAGGCTGCGTGCCGGGCTTGCCCTGGTTCGTGCCGGTCTGCGCGATGACGCGCGCGCGCAGTTCGAGTGGCTGCTGCGGCATGCGAAGGATCCCGCTCAGCTGTCGGTTGCGCGTCGTGAACTGGGCCGCTGATCTGCAATGAGGGCACTCAGCGTGCCGCGGTTTTCCACAGGTCGCTGAGATATTCGTGTTCCGCGGTGTTGATCCAGCTCAGGCGGTATTCCACCGGCGAGTCGTTGTAGGTGTAGGCGATGCGGCGGATGTGCAGCGCCGGCTGGCTGGCGCGCATGCCGAGGATTGCCGCGATTTCCGGGGGGGGATGTGCCGCCGACAGGCGTTCGTTGATGCGCACCACGTTGACCCCGTAGCGCGCCTGGTACAGGCCGTAGATCGTGCCTTCACGGCTGCGGAATGTTTCTTCGTCTATGCGCTTGAAGCGCTCGGTGGAAACCGTGATGTCGTCCAGCACCACCGGCTTGTCGGCGAGTTTGAGCAGGTTGCGCACGCGCGCAACGCGCGAACCGCGGGCCGCACCCAGCTGGATTTCATCGTTGGCGTCGGCGCGCTCGCGGCGGAATGACAGCAGTTCGGAGACCGGAAATTCCCGCCGCCCGTCCTTGCCGACGACATGGAAGAAATAAAACAGGGTGCGGTCTTCGGTGTGGGTGGCCACAAAGGTGCCACGGCCCTGCTGGCGTACCAGGATGCGGCCGGCGACCAGTTCATCGATGGCGCGTCGTATCGTGCCGATGGAAACCTTGAACTCGGCCGCCAGCCGTGACTCGCTGGGTATGGCTTCGCCCGGTTTCCATTGTCCTTCGGCGAGTGCGCGCGTGATGCGCCAGTGCACTTCGCGATAGAGCGGAACGGCGGTGACGGTGCCCGCTGAGGGTTGTTCGACCATGGAATCCGGCAGGATCTATGCGGAGCGCGGCAGTCTAGCACGCCCGCCGGCAATTCATATAGGTCATCTAGTTGACTTGGCGTCGAGCGGCCGCGTAGCATCACGGGCTCTGCAATCCGCATTGTTCCGGCCGCGTTCGCGCCCGGTTTTTCCGGCTTACACCAAGGAGGCTCCATGATTCACCTGTTGGTTCATGACAAGAAGGACACGGTCGGCGTGGCCGTCATCGAAGGCATCAAGGCCGGTCAGGAAATGATCGGCTGGGTCATGGAAGACGACTCGACGATCAAGGTCAAGGCGATCAACGACATCCCGATCGGCCACAAGGCGGCGCTGCGCGAAATCAAGAAGGGCGACACCATCATCAAGTACGGTTTCGACATCGGCAAGGCCGTGGCTGACATCAAGGTCGGCGAACACGCACACGTCCACAACATCAAGACCAAGCGTTGGTAAAAAGCGGCGGGCAAGCCGCGGCTGGTAAATAGCGGCTGGCTGGCAAGCGGCGTTGCGCAAACAGAACATTTCCGGAGATCAAAATGGTCAACAGCAAAACCACATTCATGGGCTATCGCCGCGAGAACGGCCGCGTCGGTGTCCGCAACCACGTCATCATCCTGCCGGTGGACGACCTGTCGAACGCCGCGGCCGAAGCCGTGGCCAACAACGTCAAGGGCGCGATCGCGATTCCGCATCCCTACGGCCGGCTGCAGTTCGGTGCAGACCTCGACCTGCATTTCCGCACCATCATCGGCGCCGGTGCCAACCCCAACGTTGCCGCCGTCGTCGTCATCTGCATCGAGGAAGGCTGGGCCAAGAAAGTCGTCGACGGCATTGCCAAGACCGGCAAGCCGGTCACCGGCTTCGGCATCGAACTGCACGGCGACCATGACACCATCATGCGCGCGTCGAAAGTGGCCAAGGAATACGTGCAGTGGGCCTCCGAGCTGCAGCGCGTGGAATGCCCGATCAGCGACCTGTGGGTGTCGACCAAGTGTGGCGAGTCCGATACGACATCCGGCTGCGGCTCCAATCCGACCGTCGGCAGCGCCTTCGACAAACTCGAACCGCTGGGCGTGACCATGTGTTTCGGTGAAACCACCGAAATCACCGGCGGCGAGAACATCGTTGCCGACCGCTGCGCGACCCCGGAAGTCCGGGCACAGTTCATGAAAATGTTTGATCGCTACCAGGCCATCGTCGAGAAAAACAAGACCAGCGACCTCTCCGAATCCCAGCCCACCAAGGGCAACATTGCCGGGGGCCTGACCACGATCGAGGAAAAGGCGCTGGGCAACATCCAGAAAATCGGCAAGAAGTGCAAGGTCATCGGCGTGCTCGACAAGGCCGAAGAGCCGACCAAACCCGGCCTCTGGTTCATGGACTCGTCATCGGCGGCGGCGGAAATGGTCACGCTGTGCGCAGCGTCCGGTTACGTGGTGCACCTGTTCCCGACCGGGCAGGGCAATGTCATCGGCAATCCGATAGTTCCGGTGGTCAAGCTCACCGCCAATCCGCGCACCGTGCGCACCATGAGCGAGCATGTTGATTACGACTGCTCGGGACTGCTGCAGCGCGAGAAAAACCTTGATCAGACCGGGGACGAACTGATCGAAATCATGCTGCGCACCTGCAACGGCCGCCTGACTGCGGCTGAAGCGCTGGGCCATCGCGAGTTTGTGCTGACCCGTCTTTACGAGAGCGCATAATCCGGCATTCAGCCTGCCGTGGACGGCGCAACGGATCACGCGCCGCCCACGGCTTTCTGCTTTTAAGTCCGTGTAGTTTTTAATGTTGCAATCGTTGCGGATACATAACGACCGATGACCCAACTCCGCGGTGCCGACATCCTCGCGCGTTCTCTGGCGCGGGCCGGCCTGAACCGGATTTTTTCGTTGTCCGGCAACCACATCATGCCGGTCTACGACGCGGCGCTCGAGGCGCAGCTTGCCATCACCCACGTGCGCTACGAAGGCGCCGCGGTGCACATGGCCGATGCCTGGGCGCGGCTGACCGGAGAACCCGGCATTGCGATGCTCACCGGCGGGCCTGGACATGCCAACGGCATCGGTGCGCTCTACACCGCACTGGCATCCGAATCCCCCATCGTGCTGCTGTCGGGTCATGCGCCGCTCAGCGAACTCGGGCGCGGCTCTTTCCAGGAAATGCGCCAGGCGGACCTTGCCGCGCCGGTGGTGAAAGCGGCCTGGACGGCGGCCAGCGCGGAAACGCTGGGCGCCGATATTGCCAGGGCCTGCCGGGTTGCGCGTTCGGGCCGGCCCGGGCCGGTGCATCTGAGCCTGCCCTTCGACGTGCTGGAAGCGAAAGTGGCCGACGGCGAACAACGGCTGGCATCCGCATCTGATTTTGCGCCGCAGGCGAACCCATTGCCGCAGGGCACGGCCGATACCCTGCTGGCGCTCGCCGCGAAGGCGGCGCGGCCGCTGTTCCTGCTTGGACCCGTGATGGCGCAGGCGCCGCTGGCGGCGCTGGTGAAACAGCTGGCCGAGGCGAGCGGCGTGCCCGCGCTGTGCATGGAGAGCCCGCGCGGCGTCAACGATCCGGCACTCGGCGCTTTTGCCGGCGTGCTGGCGCAGGCGGATCTGGTGGTACTGATCGGCAAGCAACCCGATTTCACGCTGCGTTTCGGCATGGCGCCGGCGCTGGCGGCGGACTGCCGTTTCGCGGTGGTCGATCCCGAAGCCGAGGTGCTGCAGCGTTCGGTTAAGAACCTGGGTGCTTCGCGCGTGGCGTTTTCGGCCCAGGCCGATACCGCGGCCGCGGTGCAGGCCCTGGCTGCCACAGCGCGTCGTCATCCAGCGGCAGAATGGGCGAAACAGGTCGCGGCTGCGGTGGCTTTCCGTCCGCAGGACTGGAAAGACATCGACAGCGGCGCAGGTCCGGTGCATCCGGTCGAGCTTGGGCACGCGGTGCAGGAAGTCCTCAATGCTTCCCCGGATGCGGTGTTTGTCGCAGACGGCGGCGAAGTCGGCCAGTGGGCCCAGGCCTGCATCACCGCGCCTGCGCGCATCATCAATGGCACCGGCGGCTCGATCGGCAGCGGCGTACCGTTTGCATTCGCCGCGCGCATGGCGCGACCGCAGGCGCCGGTGGTGGCGGTGATGGGCGACGGCGCCTTCGGTTTTCATCTGATGGAGTTCGACACCGCGGTTCGCGACCGTGTGCCGATGATCGTGGTCGTCGGCAACGATTCCTGCTGGAATGCCGAGCACCAGATCCAGCTGCGTACTTACGGCAAGGACCGCGCACATGGCTGCGAACTGCGCGAGGGCACGCGTTATGATCTGGCTGTTGCCGCGCTGGGTGGACATGGTGAACTGGTGACCCGTGCAGCCGAGCTCAAACCCGCGCTCGCGCGCGCGCTGGCCAGCGGCAAGGCTGCATGCGTCAACGTGATGATCCAGCGCCTGGCGGCACCGACGGTGACGGCCGGTGCGACGGCCGCGGCCCACTAGGAGTCCGGTGATGGAAAACCTGAAAGTCAGGATCTGGCGCGGCACCGAAGAGGGTGGCTTCCAGGATTTCGAAGTGCCAAGGCAGGAAAGCCAGACCGTGCTCGACGTGGTGACCTACGTCCAGCGCAAGTGCGATCCGACGCTCGCCTACCGCTTCGCCTGCCGCGTCGGCGTCTGCGGATCCTGCGCGATGACGGTCAACGGCGTTTCGCGCTGGACCTGTCGCACCCATGTCGACAAGGTCGCCGAGGATAACCGCGTGGAGATCGCGCCGTTGCGCAACCTGCCGGTGATCAAGGACCTGGTCACCGACATGCGCGAGTTCTTCGACAAATGGGCGAAAGCGCGCGGACGCTTCAGCGGCACGCAGACGCGCAAGGATGAATTCGCGAAGGTTTCGCCGGAATCGAAGGAGCGCAAGCGCATCGAGGCCGGCATCGAGTGCATAGGCTGCGGCGTGTGTTACAGCGCCTGTGATGTCGTGACCTGGAACAGGGACTATCTTGGCCCCGCGGCGCTGAACCGCGCCTGGACTCTGGTCAACGATGTGCGTGATACAGCGCGCGTCGAGCGCCTGGCAGCAGTGGCCGGCGATGCCGGCTGCCATGCCTGCCATACCCATCTCAATTGCACCGAACGCTGCCCGAAAGGGCTGTCGCCGACTGCGGGCATCGCCGGGCTGAAGCGCGCGGTTTTGGCGGCGACGTTGTCCGGAGAAATATAAAATATGTTTAAAAACATATACTTATTCATCATCTGTGTAAAGGGCGGCATTCTGTGAGCCGGCGCACCGAAGTATTGCTGTGGGGGGCGCAGCGCATCAGCGCCATGGTGCTGGCGCTGTGCGTGACCGTGCACCTGGTGACGATGATCTACGCGGTGCGCAGCGGGCTTTCTGCCGCCGAGATCCTCGGCCGCACACAGGGCAACTTCGGCTGGTTCGCGTTCTACACACTGTTCGTGCTGGCGGTGGCGATACACGCACCGATCGGCCTGCGTACCATCATCGGTGAAGTGATGAATGCGCGTGGACGCGGCGTCGACCTGCTGGCCGGCGCGATCGGCCTCGGCCTCGCCGTTTTCGGCATGCGTGCGGTGATCGGCGTGTTCAGCGGGGGCGGCGCGTGAAAAACGATTTTCGCTCGCGCAATCATCCGGCGTACTGGGCGTTCCTCGTGCACCGGTTTTCAGGACTGCTGCTGGCGCTGTTCCTGCCGCTGCACTTCTGGGCGCTGGGCCAGGCGCTGCACGGCGCCGCGGCGCTCGACGGTTTCCTGCGCTGGACCGAACAGCCGCTGGTGAAAGCGGCCGAAACCGGGCTGGTGCTGCTGCTCGCCGCGCACATGGCCGGTGGCCTGCGCCTGCTGGCCCTGGAATTCCTGGAATGGCGCGAGTGGCAGAAATCCCTGCTTGCCACTGCCGCCGGCGTGTCGCTGGTCGCGGCGCTGGCATTCCTGCTCAACCTGGCATGAACGCGTAGCGGAGTAAAGCATGATCAAGAAAAAGCCGAACATCCTGGTGATCCTGGTCGATGACCTGCGCTACGACGAATTCGGCGCCGGGGGCCATCCCTACATGAAGACGCCGCACATCGACCGTATTGCCCATGAAGGCGTACTGTTCGAGCGTGCCTTCCACACCACGCCGATCTGCTCGCCCAACCGCGCCTCAATATTGACGGGCCAGTACGCCAGCCGCCACGGCATCATCGACAACGTGGCCCGCGATCTGGCGAGCCATCGCCTGCCGAACTACCACCTTGAACTGCAGAAGCTCGGCTACGAAACCGCGCACATCGGCAAATGGCACATGGGCAACGACGGCAAGCCGCGTCCCGGGTACGATTTCTGGGTGGCCTATGACGGCCACGGCAGCCTCTACGATCCGAAGCTGAACGAAAACGGAAAATACGTGCAGCACAAGGGTTATGTCACCGACATCATGAACACGATGGCGACGGACTGGATACGCAAGCAGGGGCGGAGAAAAAGCAAAAACCCCTGGTCACTGTGGTTTGCGCACAAGGCCGTGCACCCGGATGCCGAGCAGGCCGCCGACGGCTCGTTCAAGATGGACGGCTATCGTCCGGCGAAACGCCACGAGAATCTGTACAAGGGCTGCGTGTTTCCGAAAAAACCGAACATGCAGAAGCCGGCCGAGTTCCTCAAGCACAAGCCGGCATGGGCCGAAGCCGTCGCCCTGCGCAAGACACCGGCCTCGAAGGTGATGCACGACGCGATCCATTCCGGCAAGCAGGAGGAAATCCGCCTGCGCGCGGCGATGATGGCGGCGGTGGATGAAGGCGTCGGCATGATCCTGCAGGCACTGGAAGACACCGGCGAACTCGACAACACGATGATCCTGTTCCTCGGTGACAACGGTTACTTTTTCGGCGAACACGGCATCGGGCCGGAGCGGCGTTTTGCGTACGAAGAGGGGATCCGCTCGCCGCTGACCATTCGGTATCCGAAACTGGTCAAAGCCGGCTCGCGCCTGAAAGATCTGGTGATCCTGCAGGATCTGGCACCGACCTTCATTGAACTTGCCGGCGGCAGGCCGGGGGCGCATGTCCAGGGCCGTTCGCTGCTGCAGTTGCTTAAAGGCAAACATGCCGGATGGCGCAAGTCGCTGTTCGTGGAGTACTGGGCCGAAAACGCCTATCCCTGGCTGGTGAACATGACCTACAAGGCGGTGCGTACCGGCCGCTACAAGTACATCCACTGGGTCAACCGCGCGCGCAACGGCGAACTGGATGAGTTGTATGATCTGGAGAAGGATCCCTACGAATTGGTCAATGTCGCGAAGCGTCCCGCTTACCGGGCGGTGCGTGACAGGATGAGCAGGGAACTGCGGAAACTGGCGGCGGATGCGCTGGGGCTGTAGCCCTGCTTGCCGCGTGCCGGCACGTGGGGTATCGTGAATCGGGCACCCGATTGCATGCCGAAATAAACAGAGGAGAGAAAACCATGCGTCAGACCACACGGATTTTGCTTGCAGCAGCATTGTGCGCCTCAACGGCGGCCGTAGCACAGGATTTCCCCACCAAACCGGTGCGCGTAATTGTTCCGTTCTCGGCCGGCGGGGCCACCGACATCGTCACCCGCGTCGTGTCGCAGAAGCTGACGGAAATCTGGGGGCAGACCATCGTTGTCGATAATCGTGCCGGCGCCGGCGGCAACATCGGTGCGGACCTCGCGGCGAAATCAGCGGCTGACGGTTACACCATATTCATGACCTCGGGCTCCATCGTCACTGCCAATCCGCACATGTACCGCAAGCTGCCGTACAACGCGGCCAGGGACCTGGCCGCCGTCACCAACGTCGCCAGCGGGCCGCAGGCCATCGTCGTCAATCCGAAGTTTGCCGCGAAGACGGTCAAGGACCTGATCAACATGGCGAAGGCAAAACCGGAAAGCGTGACTTTCGGGTCGGCGGGCATCGGCACGCAGACGCATCTTGCCGGGGAAAATTTCATCGCTTCGGCGGGACTGAACGTAACGCATATTCCGTACAAGGGCGAAGCCCCGGCGATTGCCGACCTGCTGGGTGGACAGATCCAGTTTTTAACCCCGAACCTTTCGGCTGCCATCGTCCATGTGCGTGCCAAGCGGTTGCGCGCGCTGGGGGTGACCAGCCCGACGCGCTCAAAACAGCTGCCTGACGTGCCTGCCGTTGCCGAGACGCTGCCTGGATTCGAGAACCTGGGCTGGTTCGGCTTCATGGTGCCGACGGGCACACCGCAGCCAGTGGTGGCCAAGATCCACCGCGACACTGTTGCAGCGCTCAAGGATCCCGTGATTGCCAAACGCTTCGAGGACCTCGGCATGGTTCCGGTGGGCAATTCGTCCGCGGATTTTGCCAAGGCCATCCGGGAGGAAAGCGTGCGCTGGGCCAAGGTCATCAAGGAGCGCAAGCTGCAAGTGAATTGATCGTTGCCGGTGCCGGGGTGCAAGGCCCTGGCACCGTTTTTCAACCGTTGGAAGGTGGTCCAGTGAAGGTCGATCTCAAGCAGGTGGAAGAAGCATGCAAGGAACTCTATGTTCGCGCGCTGAAAATGCTGCCCCCCGACATCAAGCAGGGTTTCCAGCGTCTCGACCGCGCCGAAACCAATGCCACCGGCAAGGCCATTCTGGGCACCATGATCCGCAACATCACTGTCGCCGAGGAAAACACCAACCTGCTGTGCCAGGACACCGGCATTCCCATCTATAACGTCGTCATCGGCGCCAATGTTGCGGTCGACGGACACGCGCTCAAGCAGGCGATCGTCAGTGGCTGTACCCGCGCCACAAAGGAACATCCATTGCGTTCTTCGGTGGTTCATCCGACCACGCGCAAGAATGAACACACCTCGGGCGGCCGCCACGTTCCGGTGATCAACATCGATTTTTCCGCGGATGCCGAACGGCTGTCGATCGAGATGATTCCCAAGGGATCGGGGTCGGAGAACAATTCCTGGCTGAAGATGGCGATTCCCGCCGACGGCGTGGATGCGATCAAGACCTTCGTCATCGACTGTGTGCTCGAGGCCGGCGGCAAAAGCTGCCCGCCGGTGATCGTCGGCGTCGGCGTCGGAGGCACGGCCGACCTGTGTGTGCATCTTTCGAAGGTTGCAGCAACACGGCCGCTGGGCAGCCAGTGCGCCGATCCCGAGGGCGCCAGGCTCGAGGCCGAACTGAGCAAGGTGGTCAACCAGCTCGGTGTCGGTGCGCAGGGACTGGGTGGCGATTCCACCGCCTTTGCGGTGCATGTCGAAACCGCGGCCACCCACATCACGATGAATCCCGTCGCGGTCAACATGCAGTGTCATTCGGCACGCCGTGCACGGGCTACGTTTACGCCGCAGGGCGTCGAGTACGGGTACTGACATGGCCCATTACGAACTGCACATGCCGGTGACCGAAGAGCAGGTACGCAAGCTGCGCATCAACGACACCGTTACGCTGCATGACACGCTGTACGGCATCCGCGACGCGACGCAGATCCACATGTTCGACCACGGCCGCAAGACGCGATTCGACATGCGCGGCCATGCCGTCATTCATACCGCACCCAACGTCAAATGGGTCGGTGAAACAGAGGCGCATCCGTCGGGTTACGCGCCGATCTGCATCGGCACCACCACCAGCGCGCGCATGGAGCGTTTTACGCGGCCGCTGATGGAACAATATGGCGTGCGCATCATCATCGGCAAGGGCGGACTGTTCGCCGCGTCGGCGAAAGCGTTCAGCGAACTTGGCGGCGTTTACCTGGCGATCATTGGCGGCACCGCGGCGCTGGAAACCACCTGGATCGAGCAGATCGAGGAAGTTGATCTCGACGACCTCAACCCGGAATCCCTGTGGAAATTCCGCATCAGGGGTTTCGGCCCGCTGCTGGTGGCCATGGACAGCCATGGCGGCAGCCTCTATACCGCGGTCAACGCCGCCGCAAAAGACAAACGTGCCGGCGTACTGGCGGCTCTCGGTGTCAAAAGTTAAGCGTTCATGAAAACCATCCAGACTGACATACTGATCCTCGGTTCAGGAGGCGCGGGGCTGTTCGCCGCGCTGCACGCGCACCAGAAAAACCCGCAACTGTCGATTACCGTCGCGGTCAAGGGCCTGCTCGGCAAAAGCGGCTGCACGCGCATGGTGCAGGGCGGCTACAACGTGGCGCTGGCGGAAGGGGATTCCGTCGAGCGCCATTTCATGGACACCATCGAGGGCGGCAAATGGCTGCCCGACCAGGACCTGGCATGGACCCTGGTCGAGACCGCTGTCGAGCGGATCCATGAACTCGAGAACGAACTTGGCTGTTTTTTTGACCGCAATCCCGACGGCACCATCCACCAGAAGGCTTTTGCAGGACAGACCTTTGATCGCACCGTACACAAGGGCGATCTGACCGGCATCGAGATCATCAACCGCCTGGCCGAGCAGGTATGGGCGCGCGGCATCGACCGGCTCGAGGAGCATCGCGCAGTCGAGTTCATCCGCAACAAGACCGGCGACGCGATTTCCGGCGTGCTGATGATCGACATGCGCACGGGCGAATTCGTTTTCGTGCAGGCGCAGGCTGTGTTGCTCGCGACGGGCGGCGGCCCGACCATGTACAAATTTCATACGCCCAGCGGCGACAAGAGCTGCGACGGCATGGCAATGGCGTTGCGCGGTGGCCTCACGCTGCGTGACATGGAAATGGTGCAGTTCCACCCGACAGGGCTGATAGCCGGAGCCGATACGCGCATCACCGGCACCATCATCGAGGAAGGACTGCGCGGCGCCGGCGGTTACCTGCTCAACGGCGCCGGGGAACGCTTCATGCACAACTACGATCCGCGCAATGAACGCGCCACCCGCGATATCGTCAGCCGCGGCATGTATGAAGAGATGCGCGCAGGTCGCGTCAACAAACATGGCGGGCTCTATATCACCATGAATCACCTTGACCCGGTGATGGTGCGCCAGCAGTTCAAGGGCATGGTCGAACGCTGCGCCGACTGCGGTTTCGACCTGGTCGGCGGCCTGGTCGACGTGGTGCCCACCGCGCATTACATGATGGGCGGCGTCGCATTCAAGACCGACTGCACCACGGATCTCCACGGCCTGTTCGTCGCCGGCGAGGATTCCGGCGGTGTGCACGGTGCGAACCGCCTCGGCGGTAATGGCGTCGCCAACTCCACCGTGTTCGGAGGCATTGCCGGCGATGTGATGCCGGGTTGGGTCAAGTCCAACGGCGAATACCGCGCGCCCGATCAGGCAGCGATCGACGATGCCGTGGCGCGTTGCCGCGCGCCGCTGACGCGCAAGGGCGGCGACATCAACGCAATCCGTGAACAGCTGTATACAGTCATGTGGGACGACGTCGGCATCGTGCGCGACGCCGCATCGCTGGAACGCGCCTCCGGCCTGCTTGACGAACTCGACGCACGGCTGGATGCGACCGGCGTCGACGGCTCGGCGCTGGCTTACAACCTGACCTGGCATGACTGGATGAACCTGAAAAACCTGGTGCTGGTGTCGAAGTCCATCCGTTTTGCGGCAATGGCCCGCGAGGATTCCCGCGGCGCGCATTACCGTGCCGACTTCCCCGATGTCAGGGACCTGGAAAATTCGCGTTATACCTGCGTCAGCTGGCACGAAGGACGTTTTGCCAGCGAGACCAGGCCGGTGCATTTCACGCGGGTCAAGCCGGGAGAATCCCTGCTGAACGCGGCATAATGGGCCTGTTGCGCTGATATCCAAAGCGCAGGCATATTCGTGCCCGCGAAAATCCGGCAAGGGGGAGAACAGTAATGCACGCAAAAACCGGCAAAGCCCGTCACCTGATAATTGCGGCATGCGCCGCCTGCGGCATCCTTGCGACTCCCGTGGCTGAAGTGGCCGCCCAGGCTTATCCGACAAAAGCCGTGCGCATGCTGGTGCCGTTCCCTCCGGGCGGCGGCAGCGACACCATTGCGCGCATCGTGGCGCAGAAGTTCTCCGAAGCACTGGGCCAGCAGGTTCTTGTCGACAACCGGGCGGGAGCAAGCGGAAACATCGCGGGCGACCTGACGGCCAAGGCGCCGGCTGACGGTTACACGCTGCTTTTCGGCAACTCATCCCTGGCCATCAGCCCGGGGGTGTACAGCAAGATGTCGTACAGCCCGAGTCGTGACCTGGTGGCCATTTCAATGGCCTCGCAATATCCGTTTACGCTGGTTGCGCACCCGGCGCTGCCGGTCAGGACGGTCAAGGATCTGGTGGCGCTCGCCAAGTCCAAGCCCAACGCGCTGGACTATGCCTCTTCAGGCGTCGGCACCATGTCGCACATGGCGATGGAACTGCTGCGGCTGAAGACCGGTGTGCGCATCACGCACCTGACATACAAGGGTGCTGCGCCGCAGACGGTCGCAACCCTGACCGGGGAGGCACAGGCCGCCTTCATCGTGCTGCCGGTTGCGGTGCGCCATTTCAAGATCGGCAAATTGCGCGGTCTGGGTGTTGCAGCACCCAAACGTGCGGCTGTTGCCCCTGATGTGCCAACGATGATCGAGGCCGGTGTGGCCGGGCATTCGGCGGTGCAATGGAACGGCCTGTTCGCGCCCGCGAAGACGCCGCAACCCATACTGGACAAACTGAACCAGGCCTGGTCCGGCGCCGTGAAAAACCTCGAGGTGTCGAAACGCATCATCGCGTCGGGAGCCGAACCCAGCGGGAATTCGGCTGCCGAATTCGCGGCCTTCGTGAAAGAAGAGACCGAGAAATGGGCTGCTGTGGCGAAAGCTTCGGGCACCAGGCTCTAGGCCGCGTTTGTCATGCCGATCATCATTACGCTGGATGAACTGACCGGACTAGCAACCCGCGCACTGAAGCGCGCGGGGGCGTCGAAGGTCATGGCCGAGGCGACTGCGCAGGCCCTGGTTGCCGCCGAGGCCGAAGGATTGTCTGGTCACGGTTTGTCGCGCGTGGCGTTGTATGCTCAGCATCTGCGTGAAGGCCGTGCGGATGGAAAAACCAAACCGAAGATCATCCGCAAGTCCGGGGCTACCTGCCTGATTGATGCCGGCGGCGGACTGGCGTTTCCAGCAGCTGCGCTGGCAGTCAACGAAGCGGTCAAACGTGCCCGTCGCGCAGGCGTGGCCTTCGTCGGCGTCACCAACAGCCATCATTTCGGGGCCGCTGCTTACCACCTGGCTCCCGTTGCCGCGGCCGGCATGGTCGGCCTGGCATTCACCAATTCACCCTCTGCGATCAATGCCTGGGGCGGCAGCAAGGCCTTTTTCGGCACCAACCCGATCGCCGCGATTTTTCCGCGCAGGGATGCGCCGCCCATCGTCATCGACCTGTCGCTGACTGAAGTCACCCGCGGCAAGATCATGCTCTACGCCAAGGAAGGCAAGCCCATCCCTTTGGGCTGGGCGGTCGACCGCGACGGCAATCCCACGACCAGCGCGCAGGCTGCGCTGACCGGCAGCCTGACGGCGATTGGCGGCGTCAAGGGCACTGCGCTGGCACTGATGGTTGAAGCTTTATGCGTGGCGCTCACCGGCGCCGCACTAAGCTGCGAGAACGATTCGTACTTCGAGCCCGGCAACAAGCCGCGCATCGGACACGCGCTGATCGTGATTGATCCCAATGCGCTGGCCGGTGCCGCAACGTATTACTCGCGCATCGAAGACATGGTCGGGCACATGCTCGCCGACGCCGGCGTGCGCCTGCCGGGTGCGCGCCGTCATCAGGCGGTTGCGAAAGCGCAAGCCGAAGGCATCACTCTGCCGGACGCATTGCACCAGGAGTTGCTGAAACTCGCCGGGCGCAGCCGGAAGAAATGAAGTAAGTATTTGTTTTAAAAAATATTTTATGACCGCGAATACACCATTCGCGGCTGCGACAACGCCTGCACTTCCGCTGCGTTGTTATCCATCACCATGAACACCGACGCCGATAAACGCCCGCTGCAACTGTTGCGCACGGTGTTCGGGCATCCCGCATTCCGCGGCGCGCAGGAAAAGATCGTGGCGCATGTCGCCGGCGGCGGCGACGCGCTGGTACTGATGCCCACCGGCGGCGGCAAATCGCTGTGTTACCAGTTGCCGGCGCTGCTGCGCGAGGGCACCGCGCTGGTGGTGTCGCCGCTGATTGCCCTGATGCAGGACCAGGTCGCCGCGCTGAAACAGCTCGGCGTGCGTGCGGCCTTCCTCAATTCCACGCTCGACGGCCGCGCCGTCAACGCCTGCGAAAAGGCGCTGCGCAACGGTGAACTCGATCTGCTCTACGTCGCTCCGGAACGGCTGATGATGCCGCGCATGCTGGAATGCCTGGCGGAGTCAAAACTCGCGCTGTTTGCCATCGACGAGGCGCATTGCGTCTCGCAATGGGGCCACGATTTCCGCCCGGAATACCTGCAACTGTCGGTGCTGCACGAGCAATTTCCCGCGGTACCGCGCATTGCGCTGACCGCCACCGCCGATCCGCAGACCCGCGACGAAATCATCCGCCGCCTCGCGCTCGACGATGCCAGGGTGTTCATCTCCAGCTTCGACCGTCCCAACATCCGCTACACCATTGTCGACAAACAGGAAGCACGCGCGCAGCTGCTGCGTTTCATCCGCGAAGAGCATGCGGGTGAGGCAGGCATCGTCTACTGCCTGTCGCGCAGGAAAGTCGATGAAACCGCGGCATGGCTGGCTGGGCAAGGGGTGCGTGCGCTGCCGTATCACGCCGGGATGGATGCTGCTGCGCGCTCGGAAAACCAGGCTCGTTTCCAGCAGGAGGACGGCATTGTCGTTGTCGCCACAATTGCGTTCGGCATGGGCATCGACAAGCCTGATGTGCGTTTCGTCGCCCATCTCGATCTGCCGAAAAGCATCGAGGGTTATTACCAGGAAACCGGCCGCGCCGGACGCGACGGCATGCCGGCCGATGCGTGGATGGCGTACGGGCTTGGCGACGTCGTGCAGCAGCGGCGCATGATCGACCAGTCGGAGGGCAGCGAAGCATACCGCCGCATATCGGTGGCCAAACTCGAAGCCCTGCTCGGTTTGTGCGAAACCGCAGGCTGCCGCCGCATGCGCCTGCTTGATTATTTCGGCGAAACCGGCATGCCCTGTGGAAACTGCGACAACTGCATCGAGCCGCCGCAGACCCGGGATGCCACCGATGCCGCGCGCAAGGCGCTGTCGTGCATCTACCGCACCGGACAGCGTTTCGGCGCGGTACACCTGATCGACGTTCTGCGCGGCCGCGCGACCGATCGCGTCAAGCAGTGGAACCATGACCGGCTCAACGTGTTCGGCATCGGTGCCGATCATGACGAGGCAGCCTGGCGCAACATATTCCGCCAGCTGGCCGCTTTGGGTTACGTCCGTCCAGACCATGAAGCGTACGGCGCGCTGCGCCTGACGGAAGCCAGCCGCCCGGTGCTGAAAGGAGAGCTGCGCGTCGAAATGCGCCAGGGCCGTGTGGCGAAGGTGCGCCGCGTTGCCGCGGGCGGCGAGTTACCCGCCGGAGACGCCGGCCTGCTGGACCTGTTGAAGTCCTGGCGCGCGGAACAGGCGCGCTTGCAGTCGGTGCCGGCATACGTGATTTTGCATGACCGTACCCTGGCGGAAATTGCCGTCATCCGGCCCACGGACATGGATTCGCTGGCCGCGGTCAGCGGCATCGGCACCAAAAAGCTCGAGCGTTACGGCGCCGTGCTGTTGAGTCTGGTGCGTGGCGAACGTGTGCCTGCAGGGCGCTGATGCGTCCTGTGGGTCTCAGGACAGGCCCTCAACGATGCGCAGGTCACGCTCTACTGCATTGCCGGCCAGTTCCCGCAATGCCGCCTGGTACTGCGGCGTGTCATGTGTCGCGAGGGCCTGCGCCAGGCTGTCGAATTCTATGACCACGACGCGCTGCATCATGCCGGCTTCGTACGCCTTGGCAGTCATGCCGCGAACCAGAAAACGCCCGCCATTCGCCTGCACCGCGGCCGGTGCGAGGCCTGCGTAGCGCTGGAACGCTTCCGGATTGTGGATTGCGCGATAAGTCACCACCCAGTAACCCTTGGCCATGGAATCCTCCGTTTCGAAAAATGCAATTGTGCAACGAATGATGCAAGACCGCATCCGCGCCATAATTACGGGGTGATTCAATCTCGAGAAGGAGGAAAGGGATATGGCCATCACGATTTATCCGGTAACCCCCGGGTTTGCCGCCGAGGTCGGCGACGTCGACCTGGCAAAACCGCGGCCGGAGGACATTGCCGAGATCAAGGCGGCATTCTGGAAATATGCGGTGCTGGTGTTTCCTCAGCAGGCGCTGACGACGGACCAGCAGCTCGGGTTTGCCGCGCATTTCGGCCCGATCGAGCGGGAGCGCACACTGGATCCGAAGGCGACGCCGACGCGTTACACCGGTGCGTTCGCGGATATCTCGAACCTGACCGCCGACGGCACCATCTGGGGCGAAACCAGCCGCCAGCGCATGTACAAGGCCGGCAACAGGCTCTGGCATACCGACAGTTCGTTCAAGCGCCTGCCGAGCATCTGCTCCCTGCTGTATTCAGAAAAGGTCGCGCCGATCGGCGGGCACACCGAGTTTGCCGACCAGCGCGCTGCATACGATGCGCTGCCGGATGCCAAGAAGGCGAAGTTGCAGGGCCTGGTTGCCGAACACTGGATCGCCACCTCGCGCCGGCGCAGCGGATTCATGGATTTCACCGAGGAAGAGCAGAAACGCCTGCCGCCGGTGCCGCAGATGCTGGTGCGCACCATACCTGAGAGCGGGCGCAAATCACTGTATGTCGCATCTCATGCCGGCAGGATCTGGGGCATGCCCGATGCCGAGGGGCGTGCCCTGATCGACGAACTGATCGCGCATGTCACGCAGCGCCAGTTCATCTACACCCATCGCTGGCGGCCGCATGAACTGATCATGTGGGACAACCGCTGCACCATGCATCGCGGCACAGACTTCGATGACCTGCGCTGGGTGCGCGACATGCGCCGCGTCACGGTCAGCGACGTGGCGAACTCCTGCGAACAGGAGGGCGTGCCGGCCCCCGCCTGACGGGCAAAAAAATACCCCGCCGCGGCGGGGTGAGTGCTCTTGGAGCGGACGCTTGTTCAGTCAACGCAGAATTTCGTCACGGCCACCGGTTCCTTGGCGTCCTTGCCTTCCCAGAACATCAGCTTCTGGTTCATGCCTTTCTGCGTCAGGTAATCCCGCACGGCCTTGGCGCGCTCTTCGTCGAGGCCGGTCTTGCCGTCTTCCACTTCGGTGCGGTCGGAATGACCGGCAATGATGATCGATCCGACATTGAGCGGCCGGGGGTCTTTTTTGGTGCCCTTGTTGATCAGGTTGACCATTTTGTCGAGTTCGGCCTTGCCGCCGGCCTTGAGCACCGCGCTGCCGTAGTCGAACGCGGCATCGCCCTGCGCCAGACCTTTCACCACCAGCGCCTGCCTTCCGGGCTTGGCGCCCTTTTTGGCAGGCGGCTTGATCTTGATGCCCGAGACTTCTACGGTGACCCGGCGGTTGGGTTGCAGGCAACTGACCAATTCGGGACTGGCGGCGCAGCCGGCGATGAGTGCCGCCAATGCGGCAGCGCTCAATGACATTAGTTTCATTTGATTCCTCCTCACGGGTTTATTGGTATGCACAGCGCAGATTAGGCTGCACCGTGGTGGATTCTAGGCTGCTTTGCGCCCGCGACGCAATCCATAATCGCCAAATGCGGCCGGGCGGTTCCATGAGTTGGAACGGTGCATTGCAGCAGGTCCGCCGACCCCGCGGGGATCAGGAGTGCGGGCTGTAACCGTCGAACATGCGCGGGTCCATCAGGCTGCCGCGGGTCATCTCCTGCAGCGAGTTGATGCCGAGCATGCCCATGTCGCGATCGATTTCATCATGCAGCAGCCTGAGTGCATGGCGCACCCCGGTTTCTCCGGCAATGGCCGCGGCATAAAGCATGGGGCGTCCTACAAAAACGAATTTCGCGCCCAGCGCCAGGGCCTTCAGGACATCGGTGCCGCGGCGCACGCCGCTGTCGAGCATCACCGTCATGTTGCCGGCGGCATCCGCGATGCCCGGCAACACGCGCAGCGGCGAGGTCGCCGAATCGAGTTGGCGGCCGCCGTGATTGGACACGATGATGCCGTCGACGCCGTGCTCGCGCGCAATCCGCGCGTCGTCCCGGGCGAGTATGCCCTTGATCACGAATTTGCCTTTCCACAGTCTGCGCATCAGGGCGACATGTTCCCAGTTCAGGTGGTCACGCTGTGCGCGTTCGCGCACCGCGGTGCGCGATACCAGCGGCGTGCGCGGGCCCATGTTCTCGAAGTGCGGCATGCCCTGCGTGAACAAGGTGCGCAGCGCCGTGCCCAGCAGCCAGCGCGGCCGCATCAGGCAGTCCCAGGCCAGCCGCGGGCTCGGCCGCAGCGGCGAGTTGTAGCCGTTGCGTACATTGTTTTCGCGGTTGGCGCCCACGGGAATGTCGACTGTCAGCACCAGCGTGTCATAACCGGCACGTGCGACGCGCTCCACCAGTTCGGTGATTGACTGCACGTCTCCCGGCAGGTAGGCCTGGAACCAGGTGTGGCGGCCTCCGGCTTCGCGCACTTTTTCCAGAGGCGTCAGCGCCGCCCCGCTGAGGATCATCGGAACGTTGCGCGCGGCCGCGGCACGCGCCAGCGCCAGGTCGCCCTGGAATCCGGCGAGCGAGGTGCCGCCCATGGGGGCGATGCCGAACGGCGAATCGTAGGTCCGGCCGAACAGTTCGGCTTTCTGCGTGCGTCCCGACACGTTGACCAGCATGCGCGGGACCAGCGCGAGGTCGTCGAACGCGCTGCGGTTCCAGCCCAGCGTCACGTTGCGTTCCACGCCGCCGGCAACGTAGCCGAAGATCGGCCGCGGCATGTAACGGCGCGCCGGTGCCTCGAAATCCTCCAGCGCGAGCATCATGCGCAGCGAGCGCGGCGCGGCGGCGCTGATCAGATGAGGAGCTGCGCGGTCGGCGGAGGACAAGGTATTCGGGACAGTCGACATGATGGAATTTTTCCGGCGGAGTACGGCGGCCAATGATAGCGTGGAAACGGCGCCTGTCGTTTCATTGCTGACCGCACATGCACCATCATGTTCAGATGGCGGGCATCGGAGCCGATGCGCGGCGGATGAACGCCGGCAAAGGCTTGGGGTTTCAGCGTTTTTCTGCGGTGACGCGGCCCTGCGCGTTGACGTATACCCGGTAACGGTTTCCGTTGCTGCAGGTGGCCAGGTGATCGCGGTTGCCCTGTGTGACCACGCTGACCACCTTGCCGCAGGGCAATCCAAGCAGCGAGATCGTCGCCGTCAGGTCTTTGGCCAGTGAACCGTTATCTGCGGCCACGGCCGGAGCAGCGGCCAGCGCTAGGGTGACGGCGAGTCCGGATATGAGCGTGTTTTTCATGGTCATGGGGATTCCCGCCTTCAGAGTTTTGCGAACTTTACCGGATCTGTCAGCACAGTCCAGATGGCCTCGCGCGATGCCATGATCGCGCCGGCCAGTGGAGGGTCGCCATCCTTGAGCAATCCATGAATCTTAGCCAGCAACTGGTCATAAGCCTGCCGCAGCTGCACAAGCGTCGCACTGCCGTTGCCTTCGTGGTGGGCCTTGATGCGGCTGACCAGGTCATCCACCTGGTTTTTCAGTGCCAGCTTGGTGAATACGCCAATGGCGCTGGTGTCCTTGAGCCGCTGTTCCAGCACAGCCAATGCCATTGGCAACGGAGCTTGAGGTGCGGACGGCGGTTTGGCGGGTCCGGCCTTTTTCTGCTGCTGTCGAACCTGTGCCGGCGGCGTTGCCGTTTTCGCCGGCGCGGTTACGGCCGGCTTTTCAACGGTTGCGGGCGTTATTTTTGCGGGAGGTGGGGCGAAGTCCGGAGCTGCCGGCTGTTCGCTGATCATGGGCGGGGTGGGCGAGGGTTCCGGCAGAGGTTCAACTGCCGCGGCGGCTGCTTCCTGCCGGACCCCGGCAGGGAGTGATTCCGGAGTGGATGCGGACGCTGCCTGTTGC